>DASZJY010000033.1:0-1666 GCA_035947635.1 Acidimicrobiales bacterium
GCAGACCACCCGCACGGGGCCGTCGCCGGCGTCGACGTCGACGAGCTGGACACGGTCGGCCTTCGGGTGCGGCAGGGTGTCGAGCACCCGGGCGACGACGACCTGCTCGAGCCCCTCCCCGACCCGCTCGACGCCCTCGACCACCAGTCCGAGCTGCGACAACGAGGCCGCCAGCTCGCCGGGGTCGGCGTCGAAAGGCGCGAAGTCGCGCAACCACGAGAGCGGCACCCGCATGGACGAAGGATAGGCGTCGGGTGGTGGCCCGCCGGCCGGGTTACGGGCTGATCGTGATACTGAACTGGCCGGTGGCCTGCTGGCCGCCCGAGTCGGCGACGCGGAGGGTGAAGGTGAAGGTCCCCGCCGTCGTCGGCGTGCCCGTGATGCGACCGGGCGAGGTCGTGAGCGAAAGGCCGGGCGGGAGCGCGCCGGCGACGAGCGACCAGCGGTACGGCGGGACGCCCCCGTCGGCGAACACGCCGGTCGCGTAGGACGCGCCGACCCGTCCGGGAGCCAGGGTGTCGCTCTGGTTCGTGATCACGAGTGGCCGCGGAGGGTCGATGGTGATGCTGAACGTCTTCCTGGCGGTGTTCCCGGACCCGTCCCTCGCCTCGACGGTGAAGGAGGTCGTCTGCACCGTCGTCGGCCGGCCGGTGACGGCGGTCGTCTGGATCAGGCGCAGCGAGTCGCCCGCGAACTTGAGCCCGTCGGGCACCCGGCCCGCCACCAGGCTCCAGCGGTAGGGGGAGCCGGACCCGCAGCAGGCCTCGATGTAGCCGGTGTAGTTCGTACCCACGTTCCCGTTGCCCAGGGCGTCGGTGGTGATCCGGAAGCCGGAAGCGACCGTGGTCGTCGGCGACGGCGCCAACGTGGTGGTCGGGGGCGGCGGGGCCGTCGTGGTCGGGGCGGCGATCGGGGTGCAGCCCGAGAGGGTGGCGCTGGCGGCCGTCGTCGAGCCGTCGTTCACGTCGACCGTGCAGTCGGGCGGCGCGGCGAAGCCCTCCCGCTCGATCCGGAAGCTGCCCGAGCCGTCGCTGGTGCCCATGGCCACCCCGTCGACGGTGATCGTACGGTTGGCGCTGGCCCGTCCCTCGATCCTGAGACGGGACCCGTCCAGCTCGGCCCGCGAGAGGGTGACGGCAGCGTGGGCGCCGGTCGTGGCCGCCAGGAAGCCGGCCACCACGGTCACGAGGAGGAGGGCGGGCCTCCACGAGCGAGTCGTCATCCCTCTTTCTACGACCTAGCGGCGTCGAGGGATTGCGGGGCCGTAACGCGGCAGCGCTCGGCGGGGACAGAGGAGCCGTTCGACGCGGACACGGGAGGGGCAGATGCCGGACGCAAGCACGCAGGGAGCGGTGTTCGTCCAGACCAACGAGGTGCAGAACGCGGTCGTGGCGTTCCGGCGCCACGCCGACGGCTCGCTGGAAGAACTCGGGTCCTTCGCCACCGGAGGGGTGGGACAGGGCGAGCCACACCTGCCCTCACAGGGCTCCGTTGTCCTCACGGGTGACGGCACGCGCCTGCTGGTGACCAACTCGGGCGGCGACGACGTCACCACGTTCACCGTCGAGCCCAGCGGTGGCCTCGACGTCGTCGGACGGTCGGCGGCGGGCCAGGCGCCGACGAGCGTCGCCGAGTGCGACGGGCTCGTCTATGTGCTGACCACGGG
>DASZJY010000034.1:0-4863 GCA_035947635.1 Acidimicrobiales bacterium
GTCGCATCGCCGAGGGCGACGCGACCACCCGGGCCGAGCCGGCGACCGCCGGCGGGTACCTGCTCCACGGGCACGCGAGCCAAGTGGTGGACGGCGCGACCGCGGACCTGCTGCTCGTCGTCGCCGAGTCCGCGGGCGGGACCGGTGTCTTCGCCGTGGAGGGCGAGGCGCCCGGCCTCGCCCGCGCGCCGCTCGTCACCATGGACCAGACCCGCAAGCAGGCCCGCCTGCAGTTCGAGGCGACGCCCGGTCGCCTCCTAGGGCAGGAGGGAAGAGGGCGGGAGGCCCTGGGTGCGGGCCTCGACCGAGCGTCCGTGGCCCTGGCCGCCGAGCAGCTGGGCGGGACGCGCCGCTGCCTGGAGATGGCGGTCGACCACGCTCGACGGCGTGTGCAGTTCGGCCGGCCGGTGGGCACCTTCGGCGCGGTCAAGCACGCTCTCGCCGGGGTTCTGGTGGACGTGGAGGCGGCCACGTCGGTCGTGCGGGCGGCGGCGTGGACCGCCGCCCACCGTCCCGACGACCTGCCCATGGCGGCGGCGACGGCAAGGGCCTGGTGCTCCGACGCCTACCGGCGGGCGGCGGCGTGCAACGTCCAGGTCCACGGCGCCGTCGGGTTCACCTGGGACCACGAGGCCCACCTGCACTTCAAACGGGCGACGTCGTCGGCCCTGCTCCTCGGCGGCCCGGCGGCGGCGCGAGAGGTGGTCGCCCGGCGGCTGGAGCTCTGAGCCGCCACCGGGTTCGTTTCGCGCCAGTAGCCTCCGCGTCGTGGGCCTTGTCCTCGCTGTGCTCGCCGTCGCCCTGGTGTTCACCATCGCGGCGGTGGTCATCGGGCGAGAGGCACGACGGCTGGCCGCCAAGGCGCCGGGGCGCGTCTTCGAGTTCGAGGACGCGGTGAGCTGGGTGTGCGATCACGTCTCGATCGAGGTCGCCTCCGTCCTCACCCCCGACGACGTCCGTCGCATCCTCAACTGGCATCTCGAGTACTTCCGCATCAAGGGCATGTCATCGAACGGCGCCACGCCGCGGGTCGAGGGCCCAGTGGTCGTCAGCGGAGCGGAGACGGTCGACTTCGTGCTCAAGCGGGCCGAGGCGGACGGGCTCGACTACACGCCCGAGCAGGTCCACGCCGTCCTCGACGCCCAGATGACCTATCTGGAGTCGATCGGCGCCGTCGGCCCGGTGGGCGAGGGCGACGAAGGGACGGGCTGACTCGATCGGAAACTCCCCGCATGCGGCCCCAAGGTGTGCTTTCATACGGGTACCGAGGAAAGGAGGTGGTCCAGCTGAGCGACGGTAGTTCTTCTGGGACCTCGGAGGTGGCTGTCCGCTAGCCGGCAGCTGGACCCGGCTGGCAAATCCCGCCAGCCACCGCCCGTGCGACGACCGGGAGCTGGTCCCCCCCGGAGCGGTACGTCGTTCTCGGGTCCTTGCTCCAGCATTTGTCGACGAGGGGGCGCGCCCGTGCGCCCCCCTCGTCGCGTAGCAGCGGTGCGGGACGCGAAGCCAGCCCGCTGACTGGAGGTGCCGAAACCAATGGAGCCCACGATCAGGTCGGGAGACCTCCGCCTGGCCGCCAGCTTGTCCAGGCCGGCCGAGGCCGCCACCGACCCGCCGCCGGGGCTCGTCCTGTGCCACGGCTTCCCCGCCGGGCCGGGCGGCGCCGCCACGTCGGGCCAGACCTATCCCGAGCTGGCCGAGTACCTGGCCGCCGAGACCGGCTGGGTGGTGCTGACGTTCAACTACCGGGGCACCGGCGAGTCCCCCGGAGACTTCTCGCTCGGCGGCTGGCTCGACGACGTGCGGGCTGCCGTCGACCACCTCCTCGCCACTGAGCGCGTGTCGGGCGTGTGGGTGGCCGGGTCGAGCACCGGAGGGGCGCTGGCGATCTGCGAGGCGGCGGAGGACGAGCGGGTGCGGGGGGTCGCCACCCTCGCCGCCCCCGCCACGTTCGGGGGATGGGCGGAGGACCCCGACTCGTTCCTTGCCCATGCTCGGGCGATCGGCGTCGTGTCCCACCCCGACCACCCCCGCGACCCCGACGCCTGGGCCCGCGAGCTCCGGGAGATCCGCCCCGTCTCGGTGGTGGCCAAGATCGCCCCGCGGCCTCTCCTCCTCGTCCACGGGTCCGACGATGAGACCGTGCCCCTCGACGACGCCCGGGCACTGGCCGAGGCGGCCGGGGACACGGCCGACCTACGGGTGGTCAACCAGGCCGGTCACCGCCTCCGGCACGACCCCCGCGCCGTGGCCGTCCTCATGGGCTGGCTGGAGCACCAGGCCGAGCTGGCCTGACCCTTTCTGCATTGGGTCAGGAAAGTTGTCCATCGCCGCGCCGTGAGCGCGCCAGAAATCGGCTGCACCGGCTTCTGTCACGCTCAGAGCGCGAGATCGGCCACTTTTCCTGACCCAATGCGCTCAGGGCTCGAGGGCGTCGTCGATGGCCTGGCGGAGGGCGCGGGCGGCGGCGGTGGGGTCGGGAGCCCGGGTGAGCCAGCGCACGACGACGAACCGCCGGGCGCCGGCGGCGACCATGGCCGGCACGGTCTCGGGGGTGGCGCCGCCGGTGACGAACCACGGCACCCGGGCGTGGGTGGCGGCGTAGGCCGGGTACTCGAGGCCGGTTCCCGACCGGCCCGGCTTCGTCGGCGTGGGGACGACGGGGCCGGCCGAGAGGTAGTCGACGGGCTCGGAGGCGGCGTCGTCGAGCTGGGCCGGGGCGTGGGTGGAGAGCCCGACCAACGCGTGGGGCCCCACGATGCGGCGGGCGAGGGCGGGGGGGGCGTCGTCCTGGCCCACGTGGACGCCGTCGGCCTCGACCTCGAGGGCCAGGTCGGGCCGGTCGTTGAGCACGAAGGGAACGCCGTGGTTGCGGCACACCAGAGCCGCCAGCCGCCCTCGGCCGATGAGGGCGCGTGCCTCCAGGTGCTTCTCCCGGAGCTGCACGATGTCGACGCCCCCGGCGATGCACGCCTCGATGAAGACGGCCAGATCGGGCCGGTCGGACGTGCAGAGATAGAGCCGGCGGGAGGCCAGCGAAGGGGGGGCCATCAGCCCCCGGCGACCGCCCGCACGAGCTCGAGGCGGTCGCCGTCGGCCAGCGCGGTGGACCCCAGCTCCCGGCGGGGCACCGGCTCCCCGTTGCGCTCGACCAGCACCCACCGCCCGCCCAGCCCGAGCTTGGCCAGGAGGTCCTCGACCGTCGCTCCCTCAGGCAGCTCGACGGGCTCGCCGTTGCTCACAACTGTCACCGTCGCCGACGGTAGCCGTCCGTCTCTCCACTTCTCGCTGGCCAGTGCCGGATCAAGGTCCGGCACTAGGGTCGGTCCATGAGCACGACCGAGCCGAAAGCGCCTGACTGGTACCCCGACCCCTACGGGCGCCACGAGCACCGCTATTTCGACGGGACCCAGTGGACCGAGCACGTCGCCTCACACGGCCGCCAGTCCACCGACCCGCCCGGTGGTGACATCCACGTGCCTACCGTCCAACGCAAGACCGAGAAGGTCCAGGCCGACGTGGCCAAGGCGGGCGCGGCCACCGGCGTCCAGGCCGGCGGCGGCACGCTCTTCAGCGAGCCCGTCCTGGTCGTGAACCAGAAGGCCAAGATCATCGAGGTCAACAACGAGTACGCCGTCTACGACCAGAACGGCCGCCAGGTCGGGGCGGTGCGCCAGGTGGGGCAGAGCACGGCCAAGAAGGTCCTGCGGGTGCTGAGCTCGATGGACCAGTTCCTCACCCACAAGCTCCAGGTCGTCGACATGACCGGTACCCCGCTCCTCGCCCTCACCCGGCCGGCCAAGATCATGAAGTCCCGGATCGTCGTGGAGGACGGCACCGGCGCGCCGGTGGGCGAGATCGTGCAGGAGAACGTGGTCGGCAAGATCCACTTCGGTCTCCACGCCGGCGGCCGCAAGGTCGGCTCCCTCAACGCCGAGAACTGGCGGGCGTGGAACTTCAATGTCGCCGACGAGTCGGGTACCGAGGTCGCCCGCATCACCAAGACCTGGGAGGGCCTGGCCAAGACCATGTTCACCACGGCCGACAACTACGTCGTGCAGATCCACCGGCCGCTGGAAGAGCCGCTCCGCAGCCTCGTGGTCGCCTCCGCTCTCGGCGTCGACACCGCCCTCAAGCAGGACCAGCGAGGGTTCGGCTGAGCCGGCGCGTCGGTCAGTCGCACGCCGGCTGGTCGGGGCCGCCCACGCAGTAGATGCGGTACGCGGCGCCGATGACCGGCTGCGACACGTTGCGCACCGGCACCCCACCCGGCGTCGTGCCCCGCTCGCTGCCGGCGTGAGCATGGCCGTGCACGACCAGGTCGGCCCCCACCCGGTCGACGGCCTCGGCGAGGAGGTAGCTCCCGAGGAACGGGTAGATCTCGAGGCGTTCTCCCTCGAGCGTCTCGGGCACGGGCGAGAAGTGCAGGACGACCACGCGCCGCTCGGTGTCCAGAGCGGCGAGGGCGGCCAGAGCGGCACCCAGGCGCTCGGCGATCTCCCGCGTGTGGCGCACGAACGCCTTGACCTCGGGCTCGCCGAACTCGCTGGCACACGCCCCCGGGAACCCACCGCCGAAGCCCTTGGCCCCGGCGACGCCAACTCCCACGCCGCCCACGTCGACGACGGCGGACTCGCCCTCGAGCACCACCACGCCCGCCTCCTCCATGACCTTGCGCACGAGATGGGGCTGGTCGGCGTGGTGGTCGTGGTTGCCCAGCACGGCGAAGGTGGGCACGCCCAGGTCGCCCACCTCCCCGGCCAGCACCGCCGCCTCCTCAGGGTCGCCGTGGCGGGTGAGGTCACCTGCCAGCAGGAGGAGGTCGGCCCGCTCGGGCAGGTCAGCCAGGGCCGGGCGCAGGAG
>DASZJY010000035.1:0-4866 GCA_035947635.1 Acidimicrobiales bacterium
CCCGCAGCGTGCCCCGCATCACCCGCCCGAGGGCGAGCCGCCCCACGTAGTCGGAGGCGTCGAGGTTGGTGACGAGCGCCTGCAGCGGGGCCTCGGGGTCGCCGAGGGGCGCCGGGACCGTGTGCACGACCGCGTCGAGGACACCTACTCGCCCGACGTCCTGCAGGTGGCAGGACGGGGCGAGCTGCAGCTGGCGGTGCTCATCGAGTCGATGCGGCGGGAGGGCTACGAGCTGGAGGTGAGCCGGCCCGAGGTCATCACCCGTGACATCGACGGCAAGCGCCACGAGCCGGTGGAGGAGGGCATGGTCGACGTCCCCGACGAGCACGTCGGCACCGTGTCGCAGGCCCTGGCGCCCCGCAAGGGCGTGGTGGTCGACCTCCGTACCGGCGATCCCGGGCGCACCGTCGTCTCCTTCGAGGCGCCGGCGCGCGGCCTGCTCGGGTTCCGGTCGCAGCTCATGACCGCGACCCGGGGGACGGCCCTCCTCCACACGCGCCACCGGGGGTGGGCGCCGTGGGCGGGGGCGCTGCCTCAGCGGCGAGGCGGCGCGATGGTGGCGGACCGGCGGGGCGTCTCCACCGGCTACGCCCTCGACAACCTCCAGCTCAGGGGCGAGCTGTTCATCAGCCCCGGCGAGGAGGTCTACGAGGGGATGATCGTCGGCGAGAGCTCGCGGGTGGGCGACATGGTGGTGAACGTCACCCGGGAGAAGCAGAAGTCCAACATCCGCACGCATGCCGCCGACGAGGCGATCAAGCTCACGCCCCCGCGAACGCTCACCATCGAGTCGGCGGTCGAGCTCATCGCCGACGACGAGCTGGTCGAGGTGACGCCGGGCGCGGTACGGGTGCGCAAGCGGTTGCTGCGGGAGCAGGACCGCCGGCGCGCCGGCAAGCGCACCTGACGCGCGCCGCCCGCCGCCGACACCTCCCTCACCGCCAGTCCGGGCGCAGCACCGGCTTCACGTCGACGACGGGCGTGCCGTCCACCGCCTCGAGGCGTCGCACCCGCATCCGGAGGCCGTCGACCGCCACGATCTCCACCGGGTGGAGCCCGATGGGATTCGGGCGGTCGGCCGACCGGGTGCTGAACACACCTTGCTGGGGCCTGCTCAGGTCGTCGCGCGGATGCACCCGCAGCACGTCGCGCCGGGCCCGGTTGAGCCAGGTGAGGACGATGACCTCGTCGCCGGGGCGGAGGTTCTCGAGAGCGTCGGCGAACTCGGGCTCGAACACCAGCCACGCCTCGGGTGCCCCCTCGTCGCCCTGCTTCGGCGCGGTGGCGACGTCGGTGAGCGACGACTCGACGCGCCCCACTGGCCTGAGCTCGAAGCCCGGGGTGAGCGAGACCTACTCCTTCGACCGCTCGAGGGCGGCGTGGCCATAGTGGAGGGCGTCGGCCACGGCCACGGCCGAGAGCATCGAGGTCGCCATCCGGGTGGCGCGGGGCGCGAAGATCCAACTGAAGCCGAAGGCGGTGACGACCCACTGGCCGAGGCAGAACGGGCAGCTCACCAGCTCGCCCATGGCCTTGCGCCATCCCGTGCCCCGCACCTCTTCTTCCAGCTCGGCCTCCCCGCACACGCCCATGAACCGGGTGAACGGCGCCCGCAGGGGGCTGGTGACCGGGCTCTTGGCCAGCACCCGGGCCACCCGGTAGGTGGCCACCGCGGTAGCCGCCACGTCGCCCAACGCCATTCGCTCGGGGAGCTGGCGGCCGGTCGCCCGTACGAGCAGCGAGAGGCCTCCCACCGTCGCCCCGTATGCGGTGAGGATGCCGGCGAAGGCGGTGAGGGGGCGCTCCTCGTCGGGCGCGTAGACGTCTTCGAGCGACCGTACGGCGTCGATTGGCGGGACCTGAACCGCTGGCTTCGGTCGAGGCCGGTCGGCGGGGTCGACAGACATCATCCGCCCTCCGGGGAGTTCGTTGGCTGTCCGCATGCTTGCACAGGCGCGGGGTAGGCACGAACGGCGAGAGAAAGCGTCATCCGGAGGTGCCGATGCGGCAGGTGCTGCGGAGGAACGGACTGGCCCTGGTCACGCTCGGGCTCTTCCTCGTCTTCCTCCTCGTCCAGAGCGTGACCGGGAACCGGGAGTACAACGAGGACCAACGCGAGCACGGCGAGGCGACCCTGGGCTACGTCGAGTACCTGGGCACGGGCCACTTCAAGGAGAGCGTCTTCGAGAACTGGGAGAGCGAGTTCCTCCAGATGGGAGGGTTCGTGCTCCTCACGATCTTCCTGCGCCAGCGGGGCTCGCCCGAGTCGAAGAAGCTCGAGGGTGACGAGGACGTCGACGCCGAGCCCGACCCCGACCGGCCGGGTGCCCCGGCGCCGGTGCGCCGCGGCGGCCTCGCCCTGGCCCTCTACCGCAACTCCCTCTCGATCGTCCTCCTGGGGCTGTTCGCCGTCTCGTTCCTCCTCCACGCCGTCGGCGGCGCCGAGGAGTACGGGGAGGAGCAGGCGGCCCACGGCCAACCCCGGCCCTCGGTGCTCGCGTACATGACGACGGCGCGGTTCTGGTTCGAGTCGATGCAGAACTGGCAGAGCGAGTTCCTGGCGGTGGGGTCGCTGGTGGTCCTGTCGATCTTCTTCCGCCAGCAGGGCTCCCCCGAGTCCAAGCCCGTCGACCACCCCCGCTACGAGACGGGCGGGGCCTGAGAGCAGTCAACTAGGAAGGCGGCGCCTTGAAGGAGGCCTTGAACGCCTCGAACACGGGCTGGAGGCGTTGCCACGCGGCGCTGGGGGCGTCGAAGTTCAGGGCGAAGCCATAACGGCCGGTGACGAAGCCCAGGTCGACAGCGTGGCGCTGGCGCGACCCCGAGCCGTAGGTGAACTCCCAGATGGCGGCGGGGAACCCGGCGTAGGTGGTCGGGGTGATCCGTATGCGCCGGTACCCGGGGTTGTCCGCCGCGAACCTGGGCTCGAACGAGTACCAGGCGCCCTCGGGTGACGGGCCCGGAGGCTCGACGTGGTCGACCCGCAGGTAGGCACCCGTCTCGGGGTCGACGAAATCGGTGAGCGTCCCGTTGATGCGCACGCGCCAGTCGGGCGGTCGGGAGATGGTGAAGCCGGTGGCGGGGTCGGTGTAGGGGGTCCAGTCGGCGGGCACGACCCGTCCTGACGAGTCCTCTGACTCCTCATCCGATTCCTCGGCGCCCCGCCCGTCGGGCGCCGCCGGGCTGGGAGTGCGGTCGGAAGCGGTCGCCCGCACGAGCAGTCCCACGACGAGGGCAAGAACGGCCACGAGGCCGATGACGACCCACGTCCGCCGGGCCCGGTCGGCGTCTCGCTCGGGCCGGGGCGGCGCCGGCGCCGACGGCCGTCGCGAGGGCGCCATCGGCTCCTCCGGGCGCACCGGTTGCTCGGGCGCGGCCATGGTCGGCGGCACGGACGCGGGGGCAGTCGGTCGGTTCGGGGCAGACCGGTCCGCCAGGACGTCGGCGTGGAAGGTCGCCGTCCAGTCGTCGCCGGCCTGTTCGGCGACGTCGGTGAGCAACCGGCGCAACTCGTCGGCGTCGGGGCGGTGGGCGGGGTCCTTCACCAGCAGGCGCTCGAGCACCGGGCCCAGCACGCCGGCCCGGGCCGCCGGGCGGTGGGGCTCGTTGACGATGGCGGTGAGGGTGGCGATGGCGGTGCCCCGGTCGAAGGGCGGCTCACTCTCGACCGCGTAGTAGAGCGTGGCGCCAAGCGACCACAGGTCGGATGCCGGGCCCCGCTCCTGGGCGGTGGCCTGCTCGGGGGCCATGTAGGAGGGCGACCCGGCGACCGCTCCGGAGGTTGTGACGACGGGGTCGTCGAGCAGGGCGGCGACACCGAAGTCAGAAAGGCGGACCCGACCCCGCTCGGGCACCATGACGTTGGCCGGCTTCACGTCCCGGTGGATGATGTCCTCGGCATGGGCGGCGACGAGCGCGTCGAGGACCTCCAAGCCGACGGCGGCGGCTCGCGGCGGAGGGAGGGGTCCCTGCCTACGCACGAGATCGGCCAGCGTCGGCGAGTCGACCAGCTCCATGATGATCACGGGAGTGCCCTTGTCCTCGACCACGTCGTAGATGGTGACGACGCCGGGATGGTTCAGGCGGGCGGCAGCCCGGGCCTCACGCAGCACCCTCTGGCGGAGGCCCTCGCGCTCGGCGTCGTCGACCAGAGGCGGGATCTGCAGGGTCTTCACCGCCACCGGGCGCTGCAACAACGTGTCGAACGCGCGCCAGACGATGCCCATGCCGCCCCGCCCCAGCTGTTCCTTCAGCTCGTACCGCTCGGCGACAACGTGCCCGCTGGCGCGATCGACCGTCATCCTCAGTCCCCACTACCCCAAGCCGCCGAGGGCCACGCCCCCGCTCCGCCCCTACCGGGCCTGGCGACGCTCGGACGCCTCGGTCGCCGACGCCAGGCGAGCCACCTGTCGGGACGTCGACGCCGCCACCGCCTTCTCCATCGACTGAGCCAGCACCGCCTGCACGGACCGCGACGCCGCCGGGCGCACCCGTACCAGGGCCTCGGTGACCTCGCCCAGCCGCTCGGCCGGCAGCCCCTGCATGACGAACGGTTCCCACACGTGGTGCTCGAACAGGGCCACGAAGCGCTTGGCGATCCGGGCCATGTCCGACGCGAGCAGAACGTGCTCGTCGAGGACGGCCGAGATGGGGATGCCGGCCGCCACCAGCTCGGCGCCGACCCGCAGGAGCGTGGGGCTGGGCACGCGCCAGCCGTCCCCCTCGGGCACGAGGAGACCTATGTCGACTGCCCTCCGCACGGCGTCCTCGGCCTCGTGGCCCAGGTCGGGAAAGAGCTCGGCCAACCCGTCGGCGTCGATCGTCTCGGGGGCCTCGTCGCTCCACGGGGCGGTCAGCGCCTCCTCG
>DASZJY010000036.1:0-5908 GCA_035947635.1 Acidimicrobiales bacterium
GCTCGCCCCGGGTACCGCGGGGCGAACTGTTCCGGCAATCGGCTCGCCACCGACCACCTCATGGAACAGTTCGCCGGAATCCGCTAGGCGCCGGGCACGACCGGGTGGCCGTGCTGGCCGCCCTCGGCGCCAGGGCCCTCGATCACGTCGACGAGATCGGCGTGGCCAAGGTCGGCACCGGAGGACCAGCATGCGCCCGCCAGCACCACCGGGCCCTAGCGGGCGAGGCCGTCGACCTGCACGACGGGGAGTGGCAGCGCCGCCGGGGCGGCTCCGGGCGCGAGCTGTGCTGGTTCCCGGAGCCGGTGCGGGCGGTGGACTGCTACCGGGCGGCCCTCCCCGAGGCTCTCCTGCTGGCACCCGCGTTCCCCGGCGTACGCCGGGTGACGGCCCGGATGGCGGCCACCCGCCGCGACCGCCTGACCGCCAGGCTGCCCATGATGCGGCGGCCTCATCCCGAAGGCGACCTCGGAGGGATCCGGGTCGAGGTGCGGGGCCGCCAGGGGTCGGTGCTCGACGAGCGCGTGTTCGGCGCGGTGGACCGCCCGGCGCTCGCCGCCGGGGCGGTGGCCGCCCTGGCCTGCCGGTGGGCGGCGGAGGGCCGCCTGGCTCGTACCGGAGCCGCCGGCTTGGCCGGCCTGGCCGAGCCCGGGCCGTTCCTCGCCGCCCTCGCCAACCGGGGCGTGAAGGTGGCCGTCTTCGAGGGCGCCCAGCACGGCCACCCGGTCGGGCCCGGCGCCCAAAGGTAGCGCCTCCGGCGCTACCTTTTCGAAGCGATGGTCGGTGGCGAGCTCATCTCCGGAACAGCTCGTCCCAGGATGCCCAGGGGCGACCGCCAGGCCGGGGTCAGCGCACCAGGCGGGACAGGCGCCGGTCGGCCAGGACCTTGCCGCCGGTCTGGCACGCGGGGCAGTAGGTCACCTCGTGGGACTCGTAGGACACGCGACGGAGGTCGGCACCGCACGTGGGGCAGGGATGGCCATAGCGCCCGTGCACGGTGAAGTGATCGCCGATCTTGGTGGGCAGGCCTCCGGTGCGGGCGCGCTCCGCTGCCAGCGCCTCGGTGAGGACCTCATGAGTGGCGGCGAGCAGGGTTCGGCGGTCGGGCTCGGAGAGCCCGGCGAGGGTGGCATAGGGCGAGATGCGCGCCCGGTGGAGGATGTCGTCCGAGTAGCCCCGGCCGATCCCCGCCACCGTCCGCTGGTCGCGGAGGATGGTGTGCACCCGCCGTTGGTCGGCGGAGGTGAGGACCAGGTCGGCATAGCCGTCGGAGAAGGGCTCGACGCCGAGGACGGCGAGGGGCCCCTCGTCGCCCGCGTCGAGCACCCAGCAGCCCGCCTTGCGCTCGGTGCCGAACTCCTTGAAGAGCACCGCCGGCCGTCCCTCGAAGCGCAGCCTCACCACCGCGCCCTTGGGCCGGGTCTGCTTCGGTGGGTCCTCGATGTCGACCCGCCCACCCTGGGAGAGGTGGGCGAGGAGCCGGGGCCCGCCGAAGTCGAAGATGACGTACTTGCCCTGCCGCCCGACACCGGCCAACGTGCGACCCACGAGCGTCTCCGGTCCCGGCACGACGGTCTTGAGGGCGGAGAACTGGTGCACGACCGCTCCGGCGAACGCCGCCCCGCCGACGGCGGCCTCCAGTCGCTCGGCCAGCGCCTGCACTTCGGGAAGCTCGGGCACGGTCCCAGGGTAGAGGCGGTGCCGCCTAGCGTGGTCGGGTGGCCGCCACGCTGGAGCTCGTCGGAGAGATCGCCGCCGCCGACCACGGGCTGGCCGTCGCCGTCGTGATGCGGGCCGACGGGACACCGCACGTGAGCGTGGTGAACGCCGGCGTGCTCGCCCACCCGGTGGGCGGCGCGCCGGTCGTGGGCTTCGTGGCCCGGGGGGAGACGGTGAAGCTCCGGCTCCTGCGGGCCCGGCCCCATGCCACGCTCGTGTTCCGGGCGGGGTGGCGCTGGGCCGCCGTCGCCGGCGACGCCGAGCTGGCCGGGCCCGACGATCCGCTTCCCGGCCTGGACGGCGAAGGCCTCCGACTCCTCCTGCGGGACATCTTCACCGCCGCCGGCGGCCAGCACGAGGACTTCGAGGAGTACGACCGGGTGATGGCGGCCGAGCGGCGCACGGCCGTGCTCGTCCGCCCGGAGCGGATCACCGGCTGACGGCGGTCAGACCTCGGGGCCCTCGCCCACGTCGTCACCGTCGCCCACGTCGGCGAGCTGCCACTTGAGCTGGAACTCGATCTCCTCGGAGTCGCCTTCTCGCTCGTGCTCGACGCTGATGGCCGCCCGCTTGGGCACCCGGATGCGCTCGCCCGCCACCTGGATGCGGAACGGCTTGTCGGCCTCCAGGGCGTCGGCCAGCCGCCGGAGCTTGGCCGCGAACTCGGTGATGGAGTAGTTGCGTTCGACGTCGCGCTCAGCCATGGCCCGATCCTCGCGCTCAGATCGCGGTCTGGTGGCGCGGCTCGTAGAGCATCACCTCGAGGGCCCCGGGGAGCACGAGCGTCGTGGTGATGCCCCAACCCTCGTCCTCCGGCTCACCGCGGATCTCGAGGCCCTTGCCCCGCAGCTCCTCGACGGTGGCGGCGATGTCGTCGCACATGAAGGTCAGCTGGTGACGGGTGCCGCTCTCGAAGGTCGGCCCCTCGGCCGGGTGGACACCCAGCTCCGCCGGAGGGAGGGAGAATATGAGCCACCCGTGGCCGTCGTCGACGAACTTCCAGCCGAACACGTCGCGGAAGACGGCTCGGACGGCTTCGGGGTCGGACGTGTACAGCAGGGCGTGGGCGCCGATGATCGCCATGCCGCATTGTGCCACCGGCGGTCACCGGACGATCTCGTAGACCACCGGCTCGACCGTCCCGCCCGCCTCGTCGGCTTGGCGCCGCCCGCTCTCGCGCATGCCCGCCTTCTCCATCACCCGGCGGCTTGCGTAGTGGCCGACCATCGTCTGGCCGAAGACGCGGCTCACCTGGCCGTCGCCGAGCAGCTCCTCGACGAGGGCCCGCAGCGCCTCGGTTGCCTACCGTGTCCCCCGGACGACGGCACGAGCGAGTAGCCGATCTGGGCAGTGGCGGGATCGTCCGCCACGTTCAGCGCAGCTCCGATCTCGCCGATGGAGGCGCCGTCCGACTTGCGCACGACGAAGAACGGGCCGAACTGCTCAACCTCCGCGGCGCCGGGTCCCCCCACCAGGTCCATGACCTCGAGAGGAACTCAGAGGGGTAGTCGTCGGCCAGGACGAGCCCGGGCGGCGTTCGGCCGTCGAGCAACGCTCGGGCCGTCTCGACGCCGATCGGGCGCAGCGTCAGGCGCGGAGTGTCGATGTCGGGGCGGCGCCACGGCCGCCAGCATCGCGCCCGTCCGGCCCGGGGAATTGCAGCTTCTCGGCCTTACAATCCGCCCGTGGCGGACGCAGGAGGTCTCCACTACGACGACGGGGTGGCCGACTTCTACGATGCCTGGTTCGCCGACTGGTTCGACAGCGCCGGCACCGTCGACCGCCTGGCCGAGCTGGCCGGTCGCGGGCCGGTGCTCGAGCTCGGCATCGGGACCGGGCGTGTCGCCCTGCCGCTGGCGCGCCGGGGCATCGAGGTCCATGGCATCGACGCGTCGGAGGCGATGGTGGAGCGCTTGCGGGCCAAGCCCGGAGGCGAGGAGATCCCGGTCACGATCGGCGACTTCAGTGAGGTGGACGTGGTCGCCGGCGGCCCGTTCTCGCTGGTGTTCGTGACGGCCGGCAGCTTCTTCGAGCTCCAGCACCAGCAGGCGCAGGTGCGCTGCTTCGCCATCGTCGCCCGTCACCTGCAGCCCGGTGGCCTCTTCGTGGTCGACGGGCCCGTGCCCGACGCCGGGCGCCATGGCGGCGACGCTGCCATGAGGGTGATCCGGGGGAGATCGGGCCAGCTGGTGGTGCGTTTCGTCGAGGTGGACCGGGCCGAGCAGCGCTACGTGTCGCACTACGCCGTCCTCGGCGAGCACGGCGCCCGCATCCTCTCCGTGCCCCTCCGCTACGCCCTCCCCGCCGAGCTCGACCTCATGGCCGCCATGGCCGGCTTGCGCCTACAGGAGCGGTCCGCCAGCTGGCGGGGTGAGCGCTACACCTCGGCCAGCGACGAGCAGGTGTCGGTCTACGAGCGTCCGGCCTCCGGCGCCGAGCCGATCTGACCTCGTCCGGTCGGGGGAGGCAATGGATGCGGTCTGTCCTGTCGCTGCCGCAGGCGCTTCGCCACCTCGACGACCGGTGCCACCCACACGTCGGCTTGGCTCGCCCTTCGGCACAACGCCTCCAGGGCGTCGACGAGCACCGTCTGGTCACCCCCTTCGCCGACGTCGTGGCCCGCCATGACCACCCATCGGCCGGCGGCGGTGCCGGCGTCCACCATGTCCACGAGCTGGGCGGCGTCGAGGCCGTCGATGGTGAAGGCGTCGAGATGGGCGAGGTCACAGCTCTCCGGGTCGTTGGACGTCTCGCTGCCGTAGCCCCGACCGGCGACGAAGCGGCGGGCGACGAGGGGGACGAAGCTCGTGCGCCCCTCGCCCCGCCCCACGAACGACTGCCCGCACGGGTAGGCGAACGTCTCCGGGCGCACGCCGAGCAGCGCCTCGATACGGCCGGAAGCTCGGTCGATCTCGGCCTCCATGCGCTCGAGCGAGTAGTCCTCCAGGGCGTTCGTGCGGGAGAACTCGAAGTTGCCCGAGCACGGATGGGTGGCGGTGTGGTTGGCGATCTCGTGGCCGCCGTCGACGACGGCCTGCCATTCATGCCGTCGACGCCACACGTGGGCAGGCAGTACGTAGAACGTCGCGCGCACTCCGTGGGCCTTGAGCACCGGGAGGGCGACGTCGAGCTGGCTGTCGCGAGCGTCGTCGAAGCTGAGGCTGAGGGCGACGCGTGCCTCTCCGGGGAACTGGTTGTCGGTCAAGGCGACGATCGTGGCACGACGGGGTGGGTACGAACGGCGGTCGGGGAGGAGGCCTCATGCTGTTCGGCGCTCAGGTGAAGCAGGCAGGCGGCCTCCTCGCCGCCCTGCGCCGGGCCGAGGCCATGGGCGCCGAGGTGATGCAGGTGTTCGCCCAGAGCCCCCGGCAGTGGCGCTATCCGGAGGCCAACGCCGACCGGGCTGCGCTGTTCCGCTGGGCCTGGGCCGAGAGTCCAGTTGTTCGACGGGTCGTCTGCCACGCCCCCTACCTGATCAACCTGGGCGCCACCGACCCCGAGACCTATGAGCGCTCCTGTTCGTGCCTGGCCGAGAACCTGCGGGCGGCCGAACGGATGGGGGCCGCCGGGTTGGTGGTCCACGTCGGCAGTCATCTGGGCGCCGGGCTCGATGCCCGCCTGGCCGCGGTGTCGTCCGCCCTGCGCGCCGCCCTGGACCTTTCGGATTGCCCTCTCCTGTTGGAGAACACCGCCGGCGGGGGAGGGACCATTGGGCGGTCGTTCGAGGAGCTGGCCCGGGTGATCGAGGCTGTCGACGGTGACGGCCGGGTCGGCGTCTGTTTCGACACCCAGCACGCCTGGGCGGCCGGGATGTCCTTCGACACGCTCGGCGCCGCCGACGCCCTGGTCGACACCATCGAGGCGACGGCGGGACTCGATCGCCTCGCGTGCCTTCACGTCAACGACTCGAAGGTCGCTCGGGGTGCCGGCCTCGACCGCCACGAGAACGTCGGCCGGGGAGCGATCGGCCGTCCCGCCTTCCGCGCCCTGCTCGGCCATCCCCGCCTGCAGGGGCTGCCGGCCGTCCTCGAGGTGCCCGGCACCGACAACCAGGGCCCCGGTCGGTTCCTCGGCGAGCTGAACCTGCTCACGGGCCAGCGGCCCTACTTCACCGCTCGGGTGCGGGCCGACGGCCGAGTCCTGGTGATCCCACCACAGGAGTTCCATCGGCTCATGGGCTCCAAGCCGG
>DASZJY010000037.1:0-3402 GCA_035947635.1 Acidimicrobiales bacterium
CTCGACGGTGACTACGCCGTCGTCCGCCAGGAGGCCGAGCCCCGGAAGGGTGACATTGTCGTCGCCGGCATCCCCGGCGAGGAGGGCACGGTCAAGACCTGGAGCCGCAAGGGCAACAGGATCGTGCTCCTTCCCGCCAACGAGCGCTTCTCACCCATCGAGCTCGACGCCGCCGACGTGCGCGTCTACGGCAAGGTCGTCGCCGTCCTCCGCCGCCTGTAGCCCCTCCTACCGCCTGTGGTACAGGCGGGTCGTGAGCGGCATGAACACCGCGGTGAGGGCGGCGGTGACGGCCAGCACCACCGCGATGTCGGCACCGTCCACCTTCCCCTCCATCAAGCCCCGACAGGCGCTGACAAGCTCGGAGACCGGGTTGGCATCCACGAACGCCTCCAGCGGGCCCGGCAGGGTCTCCGGGTCAACAAAGACGTTGGAGAGAAAGGTGAGCGGGAAGATGCCCAGGAACCCCGCGCTCATCACCGCGTTGGGCGCCCGCAGGACCAGCCCCAGGGTCGTGAACACCCACGACAGGCCGAAGGCGAACAGCACCACCAGCCCCAGGGCGGCGAGGGCGCCCACGACGCCGGCCTCCGGCCGGTAGCCGAGGACGACGCCCACCAGGATGATCATGGTCCCCGCGGTCACGTACCTCACGGCGTCGCCGAGCAGCGACCCCACCAGCGGCGAGGAGCGCCAGATGGGCAGCGACCGGAACCGGTCGACGACCCCCTTGGTCAGGTCGGTGTTCAGGGCCACGCCCGAGTAGACGGTGGTGAACAGGACCGACATCACCAGGATCCCGGGAAGGAGGAAGTCCCGGTACTCCCCCGTCGAGCCGGCGATGGCGCCGCCGAACATGTAGGTGAACATCACCACGAAGAGCACGGGCGTGAGGGTGGCGTCGAGGAGCTGCTCGGGCACGTGCCTGACCTTGAGCATCCCTCTCCAGGCAAATGCCAGCGTGGCCTGCAGGGGCCCCGGCGCCGGAGGCCGCGGCGTCGAGGAGATGGCCCGCCGCACGGCGGCCTGGTCGGCCTCGTCGGTGAGAGTCTCGGTGATGGGGTTCGTCGTCACAGCGCACGCTCCTCTTCCACCGCGCCCGGCTGGTCGGCGGCGACCTCCTCGGCGGTGTGTCCGGTCAGGGCCAGGAAGACCTCGTCGAGACTTGGTTGGCCGAGCGAGAAGCCGGCGATGCGAACGCCCGACCGGGCCAGCTCTGCGACCGCGAGGGCGGCCCGGTCGCCGTCGGCACAGGGGGCGGTGACCGACGAGGGGTCGGACCCCGATGCCGCCGCCCCCAGCTCGCGCTGGAGGAGCTCCTCCGCCTCGCGTCGCTGCCCG
The DNA here is from genome assembly GCA_035947635.1 of Acidimicrobiales bacterium. Taxonomy (GTDB): domain Bacteria; phylum Actinomycetota; class Acidimicrobiia; order Acidimicrobiales; family AC-14; genus DASZJY01. The sequence continues at coordinate 1,342 of DASZJY010000037.1, forward strand.
GGGTCGACCAGCCGCACCTCGACCGCTCCCGTGCCCACCGACGCCTTCAACTGGGCCGGCGTCCCCTCGGCGATCACCTTGCCGCGGTCGATCACGGCGATGCCGTCGCAGAGGTGGTCGGCCTCCTCGAGGTACTGCGTACAGAGGAGGATGGTGGTGCCCTCGGCCACCAGCGCCCGGACGATCTCCCAGACCTGGTTGCGGGAGCGCGGGTCGAGGCCCGTCGTCGGCTCGTCGAGGAACATCAGCTCCGGGGTCACGACGATGCTGGCGGCGATGTCCAGGCGGCGCCGCATCCCGCCCGAGTAGTGCTTGACCAGCCGTCCGGCGGCGTCCTCGAGCCCGAAGGCGCTGAGGAGCTCGACGGCGCGCTGCTTGGCCGCAGCCCGGTCGAGGCCCAGGAGACGACCGAGGAGGACGAGGTTCTCCCGGCCGGTCAGGTCCTCGTCAACGGAGGCGAGCTGACCCGTGAGGGTGACTGAACGCCGTACCTGGGCAGCCTCGGCGACGATGTCGTGCCCGAGCACGCGCGCCGATCCTGCGTCGGGTTCGAGCAGGGTGGCCAGGATCCGGATCGTCGTCGTCTTGCCGGCGCCGTTGGGACCGAGGACGCCGTAGACGGAGCCGACGGGGACGGCGAGATCGACCCCGTCCACGGCTCGCGTCTTTCCGAAGGACTTCACCAGGCCGGTCGCCTCGATGGCGAGTGGATGCTGTTCTGTCATGGCTCCCTCGGGTTCACGCCGCGACGATTCTCACCCAACAGACGCAGGAGCGCTCCGAAATTCATCGCACCGCGCCCGACCGGCTCCTCCATGCCGGCCGACCGCCCGCGTCCTACCCCCGCGACCGGGTCAGGCCGACGCTTCCCACAGCGCCGCCCACGCCCACCAGCAGGACCAAGGCGGTGACGAGGGCCACCGTGCGACCGCCACCGTCGTCGTCGTCACGCGTCGCCGCCTCGGTGCGGTCCCCAGAGCCGTCACCAGTCCCCTGGACGCCCCCCACGCCGTCGCCGCTGATCGTGGTGGGCGACCCGGGGCCTCCCCCACCGGGCGGGGTGGTCGGCGAGTTCGCCGGCGGTCCTCCGGCGGCCACCGCCGCCTTGAGGTTGAGCAGCCCTTGGCAGCCGGTGCCGCACGACACCGTCTTGTCGAGAGTGCCGAGCAGGCGCTCCACCGCCGCGGTGGGGTTGAACCCCATGCCGAGGAGCGCGGCGAGGGCGGCCGAGACATGAGGCGCCGCTGCCGACGTCCCCGCCACCGCTCCGTAGCCGCCACCCAGAGTGGTCGTAATCACCTGGTCGTCGGCCGGCGCCCCCGGGCCGAAGCCGCCAGGGGCGACGATGCCCCACTTGGCATTGCCAATCGAGGTGGAGTAGCGGGCCACCGCGTTGCGCCGGTCGGTCGCCCCTACGACCATGGCGTTGAGGTCGCCGTAGTTCGAGCTCCCCTGGTCGACGACGCCGATGCGGTAGTTGCCTGACGCCAGCACCGGCACCGCCCCGCGGGTCCAGGCGTACTCGATGCCCGGTCGCAGCGGCGTCCCGACCAGGCTGGTGAGCAGGAAGTCGGGGTCGCCCAGGCTCAGGTTGATCACCTTCGCCCCCCGGTCGACCGCCCACCGGATGCCGGCGTTGATGTCGTCGACCCGGCCCGCCCCGTCGGCGTCGAGCACCTTGGCGACGAGCAGGTCGGCGCCCGGAGCGACGGCGGCGATGCCCCGTCCGTTGTCGGTGTTGGCCACCGCGATGCCGGCGACCTCGGTGCCGTGCCCGTTGTCGTCCTGGCCTCCGCCCTCACGGCAGGGGCCGTCGAGACACACGGCGCTGCCCGCGACCTTTCCCCGGAGGTCGGGATGGTTCATGTCGACCCCGGTGTCGATCACCGCGATGAGCACGTCGTCGCCCGTCGCCCGCGCATCCGGGGCGCCGATGCGGGCGAGCGGCCATTGGCGTGGGAAGAGGGGGTCGTTGGTGGCGGCCGCCGGTGATGGGGCGAAGAGGACGGCGGCGGCAACGGCGGCGAGGGCGCGGACGGCCCACGAGCGCGGCGCGTGCGC
>DASZJY010000038.1:0-3777 GCA_035947635.1 Acidimicrobiales bacterium
CCCGAAGACGATCGGGTCCCTCGCCGACCTGGCCAGGCCCGGAGTGATCCTCGTGCTGTGCGCCCCAGAGGTGCCCTGCGGCCGGTTCGGTGCCCAGGTGCTCAGCCGGGCCGGCGTCGACGTGCGGCCTCGGTCGCTCGAGCCCGACGTCAAGGGTGTCGTCTCCAAGGTCTCGCTGGGCGAGGCCGACGCCGGCATCGTCTACGTCACCGACACCCGCAGCGCCGCCGCGCTCGAGGAGGTGGCCATCCCTCCGGAACGCAACGTGATCGCGCGCTACGCGATCGTGCCCGTGCGCGGCGGCGAGCGCCTACCGCTGGCCGAGGCCTTCATCGAGCTCGTCCGGTCGCCGTCTGGTCGGGCGGTGCTCGACGAGGCGGGGTTCCAGGCGCCCTGAGCGCGAAAAGGGCGCCGTTGCCGTCGCCGACCCGCCGCCGGCGTCCGCCGCCGATGGGTGCTCGAGTCGTCGCCGCCGTCGCCGCCCTCTTCTTCGTCGCCCCGCTGATCGGCCTGGTCTGGAAGGCTCCCTGGTCGAGCTTCGGACGGGAGCTGGGCAGCGGCGAGGTGCGCGATGCCCTGACCCTGTCGCTGTTGACGTCGACGATCGCCACCGGCGTCTCCGCCCTGCTCGGCGTGCCCCTCGCCTGGGTCCTCTCGCGAGCCGAGTTCCCCGGCCGTCGGCTGTTGCGAGCGCTGACGATCCTGCCGATGGTGCTCCCTCCCGTCGTCGGCGGGGTGGCCCTCCTCTTGGCCTTCGGCCGCAACGGGCTGCTCGGGCAGTGGCTCGACCGGGGGTTCGGCGTCACCCTGCCCTTCACCACCACGGCCGTCGTCATGGCCGAGACATTCGTCGCCATGCCCTTCTTCGTGCTCACCGTCGAAGCCGGCTTCCGCTCGGTGGACCAGCGGCTGGAAGAGGCCGCCAGCACGCTCGGGGCGACACCGTGGACGGTGTTCCGTCGGGTCACCCTTCCGCTCGTGCGCCCCGCCCTGGTCGCCGGTGCGATCGTGTGCTGGGCCCGGGCCCTGGGGGAGTTCGGCGCCACGATCACCTTCGCCGGCAACTTCCCGGGCCGCACCCAGACCACCCCGCTCAAGGTGTACCTCCTGCTCGAGAGCCGCCCGGAGGCTGCCGTCGTGCTCAGCCTGGTGCTCCTCGCCGTGTCCCTCGCCGTCCTCCTCGGGTTGCGGGATCGGTGGCTGAGAGCGGTCTGAGCAGGCCGTCGGAGGCCGGGCTCGACGCCGTCGTGGGCCTGGCCCTCGGCGGCCTGCACCTCGACGTCTCGTTGCGGGTGGAGGCGAACGAGCTGGTGGCCCTCCTGGGGCCGAACGGCGCAGGCAAGACCACGCTGCTGCGCGCCCTCGCCGGCCTGGAGCCGCTGCAGAGGGGAAGGGTGGTGCTCGACGGAGAGGTCCTCGAGGAGGCCGGCGGCGTCCGCCTGCCTCCGGAGGCTCGCCCCGTCGGGGTGGTGTTCCAGGACCACCTGCTCTTCCCTCATCTGAGCGCCCTCGACAACGTCGCCTTCGGGCTCCGGAGCCGGGGCGTCCCGCGCACCGCCGCCCGCCGGCGGGCCGCCGCCTGGCTGGAGCGCATGGGGCTGGGCGACCGGTGCGGGGCCCGGCCGCAGGAGCTGTCCGGGGGACAGGCCCAGCGGGTGGCGCTGGCCCGGGCGCTCGCGGTCGAGCCCCGCATCCTCCTGCTCGACGAGCCGTTCGCCGCGCTCGACGCCAGCACGCGGGTCGAGATACGACATGAGCTGGCGGCCACCCTGCGCTCCTTCGCCGGCGTCCGTCTCCTGGTCACGCACGAGCCGCTCGAGGCCATGGCCGTCGCCGACCGGCTGGTCGTGCTGGAGGAGGGGCGCATCGTCCAGACCGGCCGCCCGGGCGAGATCGGCGCCCGGCCGCGGACCCGCTACGTCGCCGACCTCGTCGGGGTCAACCTCTTCCATGGCCGGGCGGCCGGGAACCGGGTGGAGATCACCGGAGGCGAGTGCCTGGTCGTGGCCGGGACGGAGACGGGCGACGTGTTCGCCACGGTGCACCCGAGGGCGGTCGCGCTCCACCGCCGGGCGCCCGAGGGGACGCCGAGAAACGTGTGGCAGGGCGACGTCGAGAGCCTCGATCTCCTCGGAGAGCGGGTTCGGGTACGGGTACGGGGGCGTGTGCCGATCCTCGCGGAGGTGACGGAGGCGGCCGTCAGGGAGCTGGACCTGGCTGTGGGTCGCCAGGTGTGGGTCTCGGTGAAGGCGACGGAGGTGATGGTGTACCCGGCCTGAGGTGGGCTGACCGACCGGTCAGTGGCGGTTGCGGCTCCCTCAGCCGGGACGGTACGGGGGTAGCCCGTCGCCGTCGGCGGAGAGGGGCGGGGCGCCGTGGGCGGCGGCCACCTCGTTCCAACGCTCCCGGTCCCAGGCGGCGACGGCGTCGAGCACCACCCCGTCGGCCCCGACGTCGAACAGGGTCGGCACGCTGGCGATGCCGAAGGACGACGAGACCGGGTAGGGAGCGACCTCGCTCACGGTGGGCACCGCCTGGCCCTTCTCCTGGGCGTAGGCGATCAGCCTGGCCGGGGGGTCCTGACCGACGGCGAGGACCCGCACGCCCGACTCGGCGAGGGCGGTGACCTTGGGGGCGACCATGTGGCACACCGGGCAGTTCACCTTGAAGAAGACGAGGACGGTGCGGCCGCCGGCCCACGGGTCGGACACCACGTCGCCGGTGACGGCGTCGGGGAGGGCGAACGCAGGTGCCCGGTCGCCGGCGGAGAGCATCGCCGAATGCTACGGCGGAACCGGTCACGGGTAAGTACCGGAGATGCCTTCTCTCCTCGCTGCATCTCGACGCCTGGTGGCCGGCTCGGCGGCGGCGGTGACCGCCCTGGCGCTGGCCGCTCCCACCGCATCGGTCGCCCAGAGCTCGTCCGAGCTCGGCTACACCCCCGTCCAGTTCGCTCCGCAGGGCGCCCCGGCGGCATCGCCGGCACCCGCTCCCGCTGCGGTCCCCGCCGCGCCCGCTCCCGCCCAACCTGCCGCCGCCACGCCGGCCCCCGCGCCCGCCCAGACACCCACCGAGCTGGCCAAGGGCTCGCAGGGACAGGCAGTGCTCGAGCTCGAGCAGCGTCTCGCCGGCCTCCGCTACTACGTGGGCGCGGTCGACGGGACCTACGACGCCGACACGGAGGCGGGCGTGATGGCCTACCAGAAGACGACGGGCATGAGCCGCAACGGTCGGGCCACGCCCGACGTGATCTCGGGGATCAACGCCACCACGACGCCCCCGCCGCCGCTGGTGCCGGGGGGCGGCTCGAACCGGGTGGAGATCGACCTCACCCGGCAGGTCCTGTTCCTCTACAAGGGCGACAGCCTGGCGGCCATCCTCCCGGTGTCCACCGGCTCGGGCGAGCGCTTCTGCAGCAGCGGCTGGTGCCGCAACGCGGTGACCAACACCGGCAGCTTCCGGGTGTACCGGCGCGCCGCCGGCTGGGAGACGAGCCCCCTGGGCCGCCTGTACAACCCCCTGTACTTCGACGGTGGCATCGCCGTGCACGGCTCGCTGTCGGTGCCGCCCCACCCCGCCTCGCACGGGTGCGTCCGCATCCCGATGGGCGCAGCCGAGTGGTTCCCCAACGAGGTGCCGAACGGCACGCCAGTGCACGTGCTCGGGGGCTGACGGCCATCCCCTACAGTGCGCACCCGTGGGCGTCACCGCGCGGGGGCGGACGGCAATGGCGGCGGCGGTGCTCGTCACCGTGCTCTCGGCGTGCTCGGGCGGCGG
>DASZJY010000039.1:0-3292 GCA_035947635.1 Acidimicrobiales bacterium
AGTGATGACCCGCATTGGCTCCTACCGCGGGGAGGCGGCCTTCGGGACGTGGGCCTACCGGGTCGCGGCCAACCACATGCTGAACTGGCGGAAGAGCCGGGTGGAGCGGCAGAACCTCGACTTCCGCCGCTTCGGCGAGGACCTCCAGGAGGGCCTCGCCGAAGTGGGCCCCTCGCAGCCAGATGCCGGGCTCCTGGCCGAGGAGGTCAAGCTCGGCTGCACGCTGGGGATGCTGCTCTGCCTCGACCGCCCCGACCGGCTGGCGTACGTGCTGAGCGACGTCTTCGATCTCCCGAGTAAGGACGGCGGCTTCATCTGCGGCACCACGCCGGCTGGCTTCCGGAAGCGCGCCAGCCGGGCGCGGGCACGTCTCCGGGCGTTCGTCGACGCCCACTGCGGGCTGGTGAACCGCGCCGCCGAGTGCCGCTGCGACAGGAGGGTGGACGTCGCCATCCGGATGGGGCTGGTGCGGCCCGGCGACCTCCAGTTCGTCAGGCGCGACGCCGCCTCGGCGGTCGCCGAGATGGAGCGGCTGCACGACCTCGCCTCGCTCATGAAGAGCCATCCCGATTACGCCGCTCCCGAGAAGGTGACCGCCGCCGTGCGCAACCTCCTCGACTCGGGCGCGTACCGGCTCCTCGACTGACGTTCAGCCGAGGTCACCGGTAGGGCTGTCCTGCCAGGCGTACTCCAGCTGGCGCGCCGTCGCCTCGGCCAGCTCCAGCCCCTCGTGCCGCCGAACCAGGTGCAGGCTCATGTCGATCCCCGCCGAGATCCCCGCCGAGGTGACGACCCGACCCTCGTCCACCCAGCGGACGTCCCGCCGTACGGTGACCGAAGGGAAGCGTCGCTCGAGCTCGTCGACGTCCTCCCAGTGGCTGGTGGCCTGGCGGCCGTCGAGGAGGCCGGCGGCGGCCAGGAGGAAGGCGCCCGTGCAGACGGAGGCGGTCATGATGGTGGTCTCCGCCGTCTCGGCCAGCCAGTCGATCACCCGACGGTCGGCCTCGCCTGCCTCGGTCAGGCCGCCGGGGACCACGAGGATGTCGAGCGGCGGGTGCTCGCCGAACGTGGCCGACGCAACCAGGCGCAGCCCGCCGCGGGCCACGACCTCGGCGGAAGCCGCCGCGATCGTGTGCACGGCGAACGGCGGGGCCGGCCACCCCCGGCGCAGGGCGACGCGGGAGGCGGTGGAGAAGACCTCGAAGGGACCGCAACAGTCGAGCACCTCCACGTCGTCGTAGAGGAGGATCCCTACCTCGGCCACCTCAGCCGAGGATCGACGTGGCCGGGCGGTTAGCGCCGGGCCAGGTAGGCGTCGCGCAGGACGTTCGTCTCCAGCTCCATCTCCTCGAGGCGGTGCTTCACGACGTCCCCGATGCTGACGATCCCCGCGAGCCGGCCCTCCACCGCGACGGGAAGGTGACGGTTCCGGGTGCGGGTCATCTGGCCCATGACCGCGCTCAGGAGGTCGTCGGGCGAGCAGACGGGCACCCCACGGGCCATCACCGAGGCGACCGGGGCGTCGAGGAGGTCGGTGCCCCGCCGGGCCAACCCCCGCACCAGGTCGCGCTCGGAGAGCACGCCCTCGACGCGCACGCCGTCGGAGGAGACGACGAGCGCGCCGATGTTCTCGGCGGTGAGCTTGTGGACGGCGAAGAGCACGTTGGCGTCGGGTGCGATCGTCTCGACGTGACGTCCCTTCTTCTCCAGGATGTTCTCGACCCTCATGCTGCTCCCTTCGTCGGTCGCTCCAACTCAGCTGGCGCGTCGCGCGTCGCTCACGGGCGAGCGGTGAGAAGTGAGGAGGCGGCGGGGAACGGCCGAGGTGACTCGACACAACGGTGGGCGCATTCGACCCCCTTCCTCCGATGGGAGTGTACGCCGGTCGTCCTGCCGCGACTAGAGAGCGGTGAGGGACGGCTCGTCGGCCCGGTCGTCCACCTCCAGCCGCTTCGACGACGAGAGCCGCCCCCGCCCGGGAGACTCGAACGTGCCCGAGGTCGGTGCCACGTCGGCGTAGTCGCGCCCGACGGCCACGGTGAGATAGCCGGTCTCCGCCCGCCGGCCGTGAGTGGGGTCGAAGGCGACGGCGACGGCCCCGCCGCCGCCCCCGTCCTCCACCAGCACCTCCACCCACGCGTGCGAGCCGCCCTCGCCGACGAGGTGCCCGGACACGTAGCGGGCGGGCAGGCCGCCGGCGCGGCAGAGGGCCAGCATCACGTGGGCGTAGTCCTGGCAGACCCCGGCGCCGAGGGCCAGGGCCCGGGCGGCGGTCGTGTACACGTCGGTGGCGTCGAAGCGGTACCGCATGTTGGCGCGCACCCAGCGGGCGAGCCGACCGGCCAGCTCCAGCGCCGGGCAGTCGTCGCGCCCGAGCTCCCGGGCGGTGTCGAGCAGGGCGGGGCTGGGGGCGGTCAGAGGCGACGGCTCGAGACAGCGCGGGTCGCCCAGGGCGGAGAGAGGCAACCGGGCAGGAGCGCTCCGCAGGCCCCGTTCGACCTCCACCCGAACGTCGAACTCGATGGCTTCGCGCACGAGGTCGGCCCGGACGTCGGTCACGTGGTTGGCGAAGCCGTCCGCCCGGGTGGTCGTGCGCACGGCCGCCCCGACGACGGCCAGCCGGTGCTGCAGCCGGAGCTGATCGCCGTGGACGGGGGGCGGAACGACGATCAGCCGATGGCGCAGGTCGCGGATCGGCGCGGTGTACTCGTAGCGGAGGGTCTGGTGCAGGCGGTACGTGCGGCTCACCCGCCGGTGTCCTCGGCCGGCAGCTGCGTCTGGTGCGGATCCACCTCGTCGGCCCAGACCGTCATCGCCTCGAGCCTCGGCGTGCCATAGGTCGTCACCATGGCCACGTCGGCAGCGTCGCGCCCTCGACCGATCACCACCCGGCCCATGCGGGGGACGTTGTTGCGGGGGTCGAAGGTCCACCACCGGCCGTCGAGGAACGCCTCGAACCACGAGCAGAAGTCCATGGCCAGGTCGGGTGGGGGAACGGCAACGTCGGGCAGGTACCCCGACACGTAGCGAGCCGGGATGCTCAGCGCCCGGCAGAACGTGACGCCCACGTGGGTGTAGTCGCGGCACACCCCCGCGGCGCACTGGAGGACGTCGGCCGACGTGGTGAGCGGCGTGCTGCTGCCCACCTCGTAGCGGATGTTCTCGTGGGCCCAGTCGGATACCGCTTGCACCCGGCCCCACCCCGGTCGGGTGGCGCCGAAGAGCTCCCAGGCCTGGTCGACGACCTCGTCGGAGAGGCAGAACCGGCTCGCGAGGAGGAACACCAGCACGT
>DASZJY010000040.1:0-1523 GCA_035947635.1 Acidimicrobiales bacterium
CAGCCACGAGCTGAAGACGCCGGTGGGGGCTCTGGCCCTGCTCGCGGAGACGCTCGCCGCCGAGGACGACCCCGAGGTCGTGAGCCGTCTGGCCCGCAGGCTCCAGAGCGAGGCCCAGCGCGTCGCCCGCGTCGTCGACGACCTGCTCGATCTCAGCCGCATCGAGTCCGAGGAGGCGCCCGCCCGGGAGCCCGTCCCCGTGCACCTCGTCGTCGCCCAGGCGGCCGAGCGGGTCCGGCCGGCGGCCGAGCAGCGGGCCATCACGATCACCTTCGGCGAGGCCTCCCACCACATGACCGTCACCGGCGATCGCCGGCAGCTGGTTTCGGCGCTGTTCAACCTGCTCGAGAACGCGGTCAAGTACTCCGACGAGGGATCCACGATCGACGTCCGGTCCCGCACCGACGGGCAGTGGGTCGAGCTCGAGGTGAAAGACCAGGGCATCGGCATACCGGCGCGCGACCTCGAGCGCATCTTCGAGCGCTTCTACCGGGTCGACCGCGGGCGGGGGCGCGACTCCGGTGGCACCGGGCTGGGGCTGGCCATCGTCCGCCACGTCGCCGCGAGCCACGGGGGTGAAGTGCGCGTCGACTCACAGGAGGGGCAGGGCTCGGCCTTCACGCTCCGGCTCCCCGCCGGACTCGGCCCCATGGCGGTGTCCTCGGCCAAGGCTGGCTAGCCCACGCGTCTCCATGGACGATCTGGGCGCAATGATCCTGGTGGTGGAGGACGAGGAGTCCTTCGTCGAGGCCCTCACCGTCGGCCTGAAGCGCGAGGGGTTCCGCGTCCGGGTGGCGCGCGACGGCGCCGAGGGCCTCGCCCTGTTCGACGCCGTCCAACCCGACCTCGTGCTCCTCGACGTCATGCTGCCCAAGGTCTCCGGCATCGACGTCTGCCGCGACATCCGCACCCGGTCGCGGGTGCCCATCATCATGGTCTCGGCCAAGACGTCGGAGATCGACACGGTGGTGGGCCTCGAGGTGGGGGCCGACGACTACGTGTCCAAGCCCTACCGCCTCCGTGAGCTCGTGGCCCGAATGCGCGCCGCGCTGCGGCGAGCCCCCAGCCCGGCCTCGCCTTCCGGGGGCGCCCTCGAGGTGGGTGACGTGCGTCTCGACCCCGAGCGCCACGAGGTGTTCGTGCGGGGCCAGCGCGTCAACCTCCCCCTCAAGGAGTTCGAGCTGCTGGAGATGCTGCTCGAGAACGCCGGCCGGGTCCTGACCCGTGACACGCTCATCGACCACGTGTGGGGGCCGGACTACGTGGGCGATACGAAGACCCTCGACGTCCACGTGAAGCGCCTGCGGGCCAAGGTGGAGGACGAGCCGGCGGCGCCCCGGCGCATCGTCACCATCCGGGGCCTCGGCTACAAGTACGAGGCCGCCGTCACCGGGGAGCCGTCGCCCGGCTGAGCCGGGCATGCGCTCGGGCTCATCGCGTACACCCCAGCGCCCGGCGGGATTCCATTGATGGCCGTCGATTAATGTGCGACGCTGTCGTATCGATGATCGTCAATCTACTAG
>DASZJY010000041.1:0-3693 GCA_035947635.1 Acidimicrobiales bacterium
ACAGCTATGCCCGCGTCGACGGGTTCGTCGACGAGCTGGAGCGGGTCACGCCGGCCGACGTCCAACGCGTCGCCCGCGCCTACCTGACGCCCCAGACGCGCACCGTCGGCTGGCTCCTCCTGGAGGGCGACGGCGGCGGCGAGGGCGACGACGGGACCGACACGGGGCAGCCGTCGTTGGGCCGGGTTGCCCTTCACCCGGGCCAGATCGTCGAGGACGAAGGGGCCGGCGGTTGCGCCCGCTTCGCCCGTTCCATCACCACCCGGGTGACGGCCACCCCCGCCGACCCGGCGAGCGTGCGGTCGATGACGGTGAGCTGGGCCGGGCCCCGCTCCGGCTCGTCCGACATGCTCCCCAACGACGAGGGGGGCTACGACGCCGTGATCGGCCCATTCGACGCGGGGGCGGTGGACGCCGGTCAGTCGGCGGACGTGAGCGTCACCGTCAAGAGCGTCGACGGCGCCGGCAAGGCGGCCGAGCACACCACCTCCTTCACCCTCCGCAGCTGCGACTAGCGCACCCGTCGTCCACCGGTTGGGTGAGCAAAGTGGCGTGATCTCGCGCCCTGAGGGCGCCCGTCACGAGGGGCTGGAGGCCCTGGCCCAGGAACAGGTCGGCGGCCGGACCGCGGCCGCCCAGAGCGTCGGTGGCGAGGACGACGGCGGCGGCGGTGTAGGTCGTGCGCTCGCCTCCGGGGAAGTGCACCCGCTCGGGGTGCACCATCCCGGTGAAGTAGCTGCCGTCGTCGTGGCGCAGGTGCCGAGTGGACGCCAGGAGGCGCCGGGCCCACTCGAGCTCGCCGGCGGCGAGGTGGGCCAGCGCGCACTCGGCCGTCTCCGCCGCCGTGACCCAGGGGCGGTCGGCGACGCAACGGGTTCCCAGGCCGTCCATCACGAAGCGGGTACGGCTGGCAGCCAGGCGCCGCCTCGCCGCCTCGCCGCTCACCACGCCGCAGAGCACCGGGTAGTACCAGTCCATCGCCCATCGGTCCTTGGGGACGAACGCGCCGGGCCGGCGATGGGCGATGGCCGAGGCCAGCGCGGAGGCGGCCAGCTCCCAGTCCGGCCGCTCGTGACCGAGGCGGCCGGCCGCGGCCAGCGCGCTGCGCAGGCTCGTGAGGGTGCTGCACGACGCGGTCAGGAGGGCGAAGGGCCACGGCGTGCCGTCGGCGTGACGGGCCCAGATCACCTCGCCGCCCGGCGCCTGTAGAGCGAGCACGAACTCGAAGGCGCGCTCGACGACCGGCCACAGCTCCTCGAGGAACCCGGTGTCCCCGGTCGACAGGAAGTGGTGCCACGTGCCGGTGGCCACGTAGGCGGTGACGTTGGCGTCGAGCGTCGGCTCCCTCACCCGGCCGCCGGCCAGGTAGTACTGGTGCCAGGCGCCGTCGGGCCGCTGGGACTCGGCCAGCCACCGGTACGCCGCCTCCGCCTCCCGGCGCCGGCCGCCCACGTCGAGCGCCATCGCCGCCTCCACGTGGTTCCACGGGTCGGCGTGCCCGCCGTCGAACCACGGCACCATGCCGTCCGCCAGCTGGACGGACGCGATGGCGTCGACGGTGGCCTCCAGCTCGACCGCGGTGAGGCCGCCCAGGCCGCCGGCGCAGGCCTCAGGCGGCGGCACCGACCTCCTCGGGCACGGCCGGCTTCTGCAGGTAGAGCACGAGGCTCTTGCCCACCACCGGGTTGAGGGCGCGCTCGAGCAGGCGGACGGGGCGCGGCCGCCGGGTGATGTCCCAGACGAGGAACCGGTGGTAGAGGCGAACGGGCAGCGCCTCCTCCCGCCCCACGCCCACGAGACAGCGCAGCCACCAGTAGGGCGTGTGGAGGGCGTGGGCATGGTGCGACCCCGTCACCGCCAGCCCCGACCGGGTGAGGCGCGCCGCCAGCTGGCCCGCCCGGTAGATGCGCACGTGCCCACCGGGCACCGCCGGTGCGTGGTAGTCGTCGGCGAGGGCCCAGCACACCTGCTCGGGGAACCACCGGGGCACGGTGACGGCCAAGGTTCCTCCCGGGCGGAGCACACGGGCCAGCTCGGCGATGACCGCCCCGTCGTCGGCCACGTGCTCGAGCACCTCCGAGGCCACCACCCGGTCGAAGCTCGCTTGGGCGAACGGCAGTGAGAGCCCCTCGGCGGTGACGGCCGTCCCCAGCGCGGTCGTCGGGGCCTCGCCTTCGGCTCGCATGGCGGCAAGCAGACCGGCCACGCCCGGCGTCTCCGCCTCCGAGCGGTCGAGGGCAACGACGTGGGCGCCCCGGCGGTGGGCCTCGAAGGCGTGGCGCCCGGCGCCGCACCCGAGGTCGAGCAGGCGATCACCGGGGGTCAGGCCCAGGCGGTCGAAGTCGACGGTGAGCACGTCAGGAGGGTGTTTGCTCGAGCAGTGCCCGGTACTGCTCGACCGTCGCCCGGGCGGTGGCCTGCCACGTGAAGCGGTCGAGCACCCGTTCCCGCCCCGCCGCTCCCACCCGGCGACGGAGCTCGGCGTCGTCCAGGAGCCGGCCGACGGCCGCGGCCAGGGCACCGGGGTCGCCCGGAGGGACGAGCAGCCCGGTGTCGCCGTCGCGACCGACCACCTCGGGCAGGGCGCCGCCGGTGGTGGCGACGAGGGGCACGGCGCAGGCCATCGCCTCGACGGCGGGGAGCGAGAAGCCCTCGTACAGCGAGGGGACGACGGCGACCTCGGCCTCGGCGTACAGCGAGATCATGCGCCGGTCGTCGACCGTCCCCACGAGGTGGACGGCTTCTTCCAGACCGAGTCGCTCGATGGCCGCCGGCACCTGGCTGCCCTCGCGCGGCTGGCCGACGACGACCAGCTCCGCCGGTCGCTCGGTGCGCACCTTGGCCACCGCCTCGATGAGGGGCAGGAGGCCCTTGAGCGGCACATCAGCGCTGGCCGTGGTCATGATCCGCCCCGGCACCCGCGCCACGTCGTCCATCGGCCGGAAGTGCGAGGTGTCGACGCCGACGGGCACCACCGACACCCGCTCCGGCCGGGCGCCCATCTGCTCGCATAGGTCGCGGGCCGACGAGGCGGAGACGGTGATGACGCGGGGTAGGCGGCGCACGACCCGCTTCTGCATGCGCACGAACCCGTACCAGCGCCGCAAGGAGAGGCGCCGCTCCCAGCTCGGAGCGTGCGCCAGGTCGAGGTGGCGGTCGACGGTGATGGGGTGGTGGAGCGTGGCCACCACCGGGAGCCCGTCGCGGGCGATCCCGAGGATCCCGTAGCCGAGGCACTGGTTGTCGTGGGCCAGGTCGAACTCGCCCCGGCGCCGGCGCAACAGGCGACGGGCCCGGAGGCTGAAGGTCAACGGCTCGGGGAACCCCGCCGTGCACATGAGGGCGAACTCGGCGACGTCGACGAGGTCGCGGAACTCGGCCAGGCGGGGCGTCCGGAAGGGGTCGGACGGGCGATACAGGTCGAGGCTCGGCACCTCGACGAGGGGGACCTCGTCGGCCAGTTTGGGATAGGGCTGCCCGCTCAGGACCTCGACGTAGTGGCCCAGGGCCACCAGCTCACGGCTCAGGTGGCGGACGTAGACGCCCTGGCCGCCGGAACGGGGGTTCCCCCGGTAGGCGAGGAGGGCGATCCGCAGGGGATCGTCGGGTCCGGGGCCAGGCACGAGGCGAGAGCCTGACCGCCCGTCGGCGGGTGGTCAAGGTCGCGGCCGCAGCACCGGCGCGGCGGGCGGT
>DASZJY010000042.1:0-2568 GCA_035947635.1 Acidimicrobiales bacterium
GCCTGGTACCAGGCCGCCACCCGGTCCTCGCCGCTCGCTCCCAGCGCCCGACGACCCTTGTCCGCCCCGGACGACGACCCGGCCGCCTTGCCGGCCGCTCGACGCCGGGGGCCGTCAGTCGTCGCTGCGGATCTCCTCCACGTTGACGTCCTTGAACGTCACCACCCGGACCGACTTCACGAAGCGGGCGCGACCGGGGCGGTAGATGTCCCACACCCAGGCGTCGTGCAGCTCCAGCTCGAGATGGTCACGGGCCCCCTCGTTCCGCACGGCCATGTCGACCTTGTTGGCTAGGTAGAACCGCCGCTCGGTCTCGACCACGTAGGAGAAGAGAGGCAGTACGTCGCGGTACTCCTTGTAGAGCTCGAGCTCCATCTCCGTCTCATACCGCTCCAGGTCCTCGGCGCTCATGGCCTCCACTCTACTGGTCGGGGTGGGCGTACCGGCCTCATGGAGCGTCAGGTGGCGGCGCGCTTCTCCTTGACCTTCGCCGCCCGGCCGACCCGGTCGCGGAGGTAGTAGAGCTTGGCCCGGCGGACGTCTCCGCGGGTGACCACCTCGATGGTGGCGATGATCGGCGAGTGGAGGGGGAATGTCCGCTCCACGCCGACGCCGAAGCTGACCTTGCGTACGGTGAAGGTCTCGCGGACACCCGAGCCCTGGCGCCGGATCACGACGCCCTGGAACACCTGGATGCGCTCGCGAGTGCCCTCGACCACCCGGACGTGGACCTTCACCGTGTCGCCCGGCGAGAACTGCGGGAGGTCGGAACGAAGAGAGGCGCGGTCGACGAGATCGGTGGGGTTCATGGCGCGTTCGGCTCCTGCGGGGCGCTGGGCGAACCCCCAGGATAGCGCCCGCCCAACTCGTCCAGCAGCCCCTGCTCCTCGGCCGTGAGACCTCCGCGAGCCTCCAGCAGGTCTGGGCGGCGGTCGAGGGTCCGCCGCAGGGCCTGGGCCCGCCGCCAGCGGGCCACCTTTCCGTGGTCGCCCGAGCGCAGGACGTCGGGCACCGCCCAGCCCCGGAACTCGGCCGGCCGTGTGTAGTGCGGGTACTCGAGGAGCCCGGTGGTGAAGGACTCGTCCTCGGCCGACACCTCGTTCCCCATCACGCCCGGCACCAGGCGGGTCACCGCCTCGACCACGACGAAGGCGGCCGCCTCACCGCCGGCGAGGACGTAGTCCCCTATGGAGAGCTCGTCGTCGACGAGGTGCTCGCGGACCCTCTCGTCGACGCCTTCGTAGCGACCGCACAAGAGCGAGAACCCGCTGGAGGCCGCCAGCTCCGCCGCTATGGTCTGGTCGAAGCGCCGTCCGCCGGGGCCGAGGAGGAACAACGGTCGCGGTGGCGACGTGGCCTCGACGGCGCGGAAGATCGGCTCGGGCGCAAGGACCATGCCCGCTCCGCCGCCGAAAGGCGTGTCGTCGACGGACCGGTGGCGGTCGGTGGTGTGGTGGCGGAGGTCGTGCACCACCACCCGCACGACCCCCCGCTCGAGCGCCTTGCCGAGCAGGCCGGCGCCCAACACGGGCTCCAGGATCTGGGGCAGCACGGTGAAGACGTGGATCTCCATGCTCGGCGATCAATCCAACAAGCCGGGGGGAGGGTCGATCACCACGGTGCCCTCGGGCCGGCGCTCCACCACGAACACGAGCGGCACCAGGCGCTCGCCCTCCAGCACCAGCAGGTCGGAGGCGGGGTTTGCCTCGACCGCCTCCACCCGGCCGTGGCTGCGCCCGGCCCTGTCGACCACCTCGGCACCGACCAGCTCGTGCACCCACAGGACATCGTCCTCGTCGTCGATGGCGGGTGCCGAGAGGATGGCGTCGCGGAGGCCCTCGGCCGCGTTGCGGTCGTCGACCCCCGCGAACGCGACGAGCCAGCGCCCCTGGTGCGGACGGGCGGCAACCACCTCGAGCGGGCCCACGCGGCAGGACAGCACCGATCCGGGCGCCAGTCGCCGCTCCGGACGGTTGCTCACCAGGTCGACCACCACCTCGCCCCCGACGCCGTGGGGCTTGACCACCCGGCCGACCTCGAGGAGCGGGTCAGTCGACGATGTCGACCTCGGCGTTCACGCCCTCGCTCGCTCCCGCCGCCCGCACGACCGTACGGATGGCCTGGGCCACCCTTCCCCTACGCCCGATCACCCGGCCCATGTCGCCGGGGGCGACGTGGAGCCGCAGCATCATCGAGCCCCGGCGCTCCTCGACGTCGACGACCACCGACTCCGCATCGTCGACGATGGACCGGGCCAGGTACTCGAGCACGGCCCGGGCGACACCCCCCTCGATCCGGTTGCCATCGATCTCGTCGGCCGCGTCGGCGGCGTCGAGCTCGTCGTCCGCATCGCCGACGACGCCGACGGCCGGCTCGAGCTCGTCGAGGTCGTCGGTGGCGGCGTCGGTGTCGCTCAAGACGACTTCCCGGAGGTGAACTGGTCCCAGGCTCCGGAGATCTTGAGCAGCTTCTGCACGGGCTCGGTGGGCTGGGCGCCCTTGCGCAACCACGCCACGGCCTTGTCGTTGTCGAGGTTCACCCGCGACGGTTCGACCCGCGGCTCGTACG
>DASZJY010000043.1:0-3661 GCA_035947635.1 Acidimicrobiales bacterium
GCGACGCCATCGGCGCCCGCCCCGTGGACTTCCACGTCGACGCCCTCCGCCGTTTCGGCGCCGAGGTCGAGCTCACGCCCGAGGGTCTGGAGGCCAAGGCCACCCAGCTGCACGGCACCCACATCCGTCTCCCGTTCCCGAGCGTGGGCGCCACCGAGAGCGTGCTCGTCACCGCGGCCAAGGCCGAAGGACGGACCACCCTCGAGAACGCCGCCATCGAGCCCGAGGTCGTCGAGCTCGCCCTCTTCCTCCAACGCATGGGCGCCCGCATCGAGATGCAGCCTGACCGGGTCTTCGTGATCGAGGGCGTCTCCGGGTTGAGCGGCGCCCGCCAACGCCTCGGCGGCGATCGCATCGAGGCGCTGTCCTACCTGGTGGCCGGCCTGGCCACCGGCGGCCGGGTATTGGTGCGGGGGTGCTCACAGGACCGCCTGGTCACCGCCATCTCGACCCTGCAGCGCATGGGTGCCCACTTCGAGATCTCCGACGACGGCATCGTGGCCGAGGCGGGCGAGCTGCGGCCGGCGGCGGTGCAGACGAGCACCCATCCCGGCTTCATGACCGACTGGCAGCCGCCCCTGGTCGTGCTGTTCACGCAGGTGCCCGGCATGTCGGTCGTGCACGAGACGGTCTTCGAGGACCGTCTGGGGTACGTCGACGCCCTCCGGGCCCTCGGCGCCGAGGTCGAGCTGTTCGAGCAGTGCCTGGTGGGGCAGGCGTGCCGCTTCCAGCAGAGCGGGTGGCAGCACTCGGCCCTCGTGCGCGGGATCACGCCCCTCGACGGGGGTGAGATGGTCATGCCCGACGTTCGGGG
Organism: Acidimicrobiales bacterium; assembly: GCA_035947635.1. GTDB lineage: Bacteria > Actinomycetota > Acidimicrobiia > Acidimicrobiales > AC-14 > DASZJY01. Next base: position 815 of record DASZJY010000043.1, read on the forward strand.
CGCCTTCGCCTACGTCATCGCCGCCGCCGCCGCCCAGGGGCCCTCGACGTTGCGGGGCGTCCACCACCTCGAGCGGGGCTACGACCGCCCGCTGGAGAAGTTCTCCGAGCTGGGCCTGCGCATCACGCCGACCTAGCCCCCGGGCGGGTCAGGAGCGGATCTCGACGGGGACGCCGAGCGGGAGGGCGGTGGTCAGGCGCGTGATCGCCTCGTTGGTCATGCGGATGCAGCCGAAGCTGACGTCCTGGCCCACACTCGACGGATCCATGGTGCCGTGGATCGCCAGCCTCCCTTCGCCTCCCATGAACGACGTGAGGACCTCGGAGAACCCAGAGAGCGCATAGGCATACTCCCCGTAGGCCTGCCGGTCCTGCTCCTCGACCGGCTTGAGCAGCTGGAACGTGTAGAAGTGGCCCCCCGGCGTCGGGGTCTGCTCGCGACCGACGGCGATGGGCTCCTCGGCGAACACGTCGTTTCCCTTCCAGACCGTGAGCCGGTGGGCACCCAGCTCCACGACGATGCGGAAGTCGTGCGACGCCAGGGTGACATCCGACGAGCGGATCCACCCCGTGCTGCCGTTGGGCCGGACCGGCAGCACCACCTCGAGCCACTCGGGCTGCTCCTCCACCACGAGGAACACCAGGGGCGTCCCCTGCGGCTTGACCGGATGCTCGAGGGCCCTGACCGGCTCCGGTTGACCGGGGCTGTCGTACACGTTGACCGACGGCACGATGGCGGTGGCCACCACCGACCGGGGTGGTGGCTCCGTCGTCGGCACCGTCGGGGGTGGAGACGTCGTCGCGGGCGCCGACGTGGAGGTCGACCGCACGGAGCCCCCCGAGCCGCAGGCGGCCAGCAGCACGGCGGCGGCCAGGCCGAGGACCACGCGCCGCGCCACGCCGGCGATGGTAACCGGCCGAGCACCCCGGTTCCGGTATCACACCACTCTGCGTGGTTGTGCGAGCCCGGTTTGCGTCAAGCGCGAGAAGGGAACCCCGAAGACAGGCAACCGAAACGTCGGGAGGTGACCATGTACATCGGGCTCGGAACACTGATCCTGATCATCATCCTCATCCTGCTCCTCACCTAGTGGATGAGGACTCGAACGAGGACGTCGGATGAGTGACAAGACCAGCTTCTTCTTCTATCTCGGCGCCGTGATCTGCTTCGTGATCGCGGCGGCGGGTCAGGACTGGCGATTCGGGCGCCTCGGTCGACGGGGCATCGCCCCCCGACTGGTGCTCGTGCCGCTCGGCCTGGCGCTGTTCGTCTTCCCCACAATGTGGGACACCGGGGTCGCCGCGTTCTGACCGAGCGCGGCCGCCCGGCCCAGCGGGTCAGGTGACAGGCGCCGCCCAGGCGGCGTCCCATGTCTGGGCACCGACGATGCCGTCGGCTGTCAACCCCTTCTCCTGCTGGAACTTGATGCAGATCTCCCTGCTCTGGTGGCCGTAGCTTCCGTCCACCGTGAGCGGCCATCCGCGAGACTTCATCTGCTGCTGCCAGGTGCGGACGTCCTCTCCATCCGTCACCACGTTGAGCAGTCGCCCCGGGAAGGGCGGACCGACGGTCTCGGGTCGCGGGCCGCCACCGGGGATCGAGGTGACGTCGGCACGGATCGCCACGTGCACGTGGTCGCCGTGCCCACCCACGTTCTTGGGGTGCCAACACCCTCGGGGGGCGTAGTAGAGCTCGAGGAGCAGGTTCTTGTGAGGCAGTAGGGCGTCGAGGACGGCGCCGCAGTCGCTGTCGACGTCGCCGTAGTCCCGGGCCAGCCCCTTGTAGTGAAAGCTCGTCGGTGAGTGCTTGCCGTCCCCCGGATGCCCGCCGTCGGTCTGCACGGGTCGAGGGGGACCGATCTTGATGCCTTTGCTCTTCAAATAGTCGTCGATGACCTGCCAGCCCACTTGTCAGCCCTCCTGTTGATCAGCGGTCGAGAAACAACCGTCGCCTCTCGCAGACTGGCGGTGGATCCCGCCATTCGAGACTTGTACTCCTCCGCGAGTTGCTCAGCAATGCCCGCCGCATCTTTTTCCGCCCGTCAGCGAATTGGAGGCGCCAGGGGCAGCCCCTGATACAAGGCGGTTCAGGAGGGCGGCGCGTGCGACCGTTTCTCCAGCCACCGGCGCAGCCCGGCGGCGTTGGAGTGGATGCCGTTCAGTGTTTCCACCCGCTCGCGCCCGGCGTCGTCGGTGGCAGCCAGGTCGTCACCGAAGGCCTCGGTGAGGGCGGCGGCGACGTCGTCCCCTCGCTCCCACGCCGTCTCCGCCACCTCCGCCCATCGCCGCAAGGCCGCCTCGGCCTCCTCCAGGAGCTGGTTCGGCTCGACAGCGACGATGCCGTAGTGGGCCAGCGCCAGCGCTGTCGGCCGGCGGGCGGCGAAGCGGTGGAGCGAGGTCACCGCTGCCTCGAGGTCGAAGTCGGGCGGCGGTGTGGCCGGGCGCAGCACGCCCACGTCGGGCAGGCGCACGCCGACGGCGTCGCCGGTGAAGAGAAGGCCGCTCTCGGAGTCGTGGAGGGCGAGGTGGTGCTTGGCGTGGCCGGGCGAGTCCACCGCGGTCAGCACCCGCGTAGGGCCGACCGCGAGCCCCTCGCCGTCGGCCAGCACGTGGACCCGATGGGCGTCGGTCGGCGTCAGTCGTCCATAGAGGCTGTCGAGGAGGTCGCCGTAGACCCGGGCGGCGGAGTCGACCAGCCGGGTCGGGTCGACGAGGTGGCGGGCGCCCTTCTCGTGCACGTGGACGGAGGCGCGAGGGAAGGCCCGCGCCACGTCGCCCACGCCTCCGGCGTGATCGAGGTGGATGTGGGTCACGACCACCGCGGCCAGGTCGTCTGGCCCCACGCCGA
>DASZJY010000044.1:0-2683 GCA_035947635.1 Acidimicrobiales bacterium
GGGCCTGGTTGGGGGAGATGGGCGGAGGCTGCGACCGTCCCGTGGGGGCCTATGCAACGATCCCCGGCGACGACGAGGGCTCGGGGGAGGGCACCCTCCACCTCACCGCCATCCTGGCGTCGGGCGACGGGCGGTTGGTGCTGCGCCACGAGGACGACGGCGACGACCCCGTCGAGCTCGGCCGGCGGGTCGCCCGCCATCTCCTCGACCAGGCGGGCGGCGATTGGCTGCTCGACGAGTCGTCACCCTTGGTGTCGTCCGTTCCGGCATGACCCCGACCGAGCCGTCCCCGCGCCATTGCCCCCTGGAGGGGGGCTTTTCGCGGACGAGACCCCTGGCGCACGCGCCTCCCCGGTGACCGTCTACCTCGTCGGCGCCGGGCCGGGCGATCCCGGCCTCCTCACCGTCCGGGGCGCCGAGGTGCTCCGGAGGGCCGACGTGGTCGTGCACGACCGCCTGGCCGAGTCGTCCCTGCTCGACCTCGCCCCGGTGGAAGCCGAGCGCATCGACGTCGGCAAGTCGCCCGGCGCACCCATCCCCCAGGACCGCATCAACGCCCTGCTCGTCGAGCGGGCCCGTCGCGGGCAGGAGGTCGTCCGCCTGAAGGGAGGCGACCCCTTCGTGTTCGGCCGGGGGGGCGAGGAGGCCGAGGCCCTGGGCGCGGCCGGCGTCGCCTTCGAGGTCGTCCCCGGGATCACCTCGGCCGTTGCCGTCCCGGCCTACGCAGGGATCCCCGTGACCCACCGCGGCCTCTCCACCTCCTTCACCGTCGTCACCGGGCACCGCCGCCACGCTGCCGACGACCCGGTGGACTGGGACGCGGTGGCCCGGTCGGGTGGCACGATCGTCGTGCTCATGGGTGTCGCCCATCGGGCCGAGCTGGCCCGGGACCTGATGGCGGGCGGACTGGCAGCGGAGACGCCCGTGGCTGCGGTGCGGTGGGGGACCCGCCCGGGGCAGCGCACCGTGCGCACGACGCTGGAACGCCTGCACGAGGTCGAGCTGGAGCCGCCGGTGACCCTCGTCATCGGCCGGGTGGCGGCCCTCGACCTGGCGTGGTTCGAGACGCGGCCGCTGTTCGGTCGCCGGGTGGTCGTCACCCGTGCTCGGGAGCAGGCGTCGGGCCTGGCCGAGGGACTGCGGGCACTGGGGGCCGAGGTCGTCCACCTGCCCACCATACGGATCGCCGACCCGGCCGACGGAGGTGCGGCCCTCGCCGCCGCCGCCACCCGGGCCCGGGAGTACGACTGGGTGGCGTTCACGTCCGCCAATGCCGTCGAGCGCTTCTTCGCCCACCTCCACGACGCCCGGGCCCTCGGTGACGTCGGGGTGGCGGCGGTGGGGCAGGCGACGGCGCTGGCCCTCGCCGGGCGGGGGGTCGTGGCCGACCTGGTTCCTCCGCGGGCGGTGGCGTCCGCCCTGGCCGAGGCGTTCCCTGCGGGCACCGGTCGGGTGCTGCTCCCGCAGGCGGCTCTCGCCGACGACGTCCTGGCCTCCGGCCTGGGCGCCAAGGGGTGGTCGGTCGACGTGGTGGAGGCCTACCGCACGCTGCCGGTCACGCCGCCGCCCGAGGTGGCGGCCGCCGCCGCCAAGGCCGACGCGGTGGCGTTCACGTCGTCGTCGACCGTCGACAACTACGTCGACGCCGTCGGCGCGACCGGAGTGCCTCCGGTGGTGGCGTGCATCGGCCCCGTCACCGCCGCCACCGCCCGGCGGCGGGGCCTGGAGGTCACCGTGGTGGCCGAGGAGCACTCGGTCGAGGGCCTGGTCGCCGCCCTCGCGTCCTGCCTCTCGGCCGGGCCGGGCGGCGAGCGGTCGTAGGTTACGGACATGAGCTTTCCCGCCCGGCGGATGCGGCGGCTGCGGCGGACGCCCGCCCTCCGCCGGCTGGTGGCCGAGACCAGGCTCTCGGTGTCCGATCTGGTGGCCCCGCTCTTCGTGCGGGAGGGCATCGCCGAGCCTGCTCCGGTGCCGTCGATGCCCGGCGTCGTCCAGCACACCCGTGAGACCCTGCGCAAGGAGGCTCGCGCCCTCGTCGACCTGGGGATCCCCGCCATGGTCCTGTTCGGCGTGCCAGAGGCCAAGGACGCCGAGGGATCCGGCGCATGGGACCCGGACGGCATAGTCCAGGTCGCCCTCCGCGACCTGCGCGACGAGGTGGGCGACGGTCTGGTCCTCATCGCCGACCTGTGCCTCGACGAGTACACCGACCACGGCCACTGCGGGGTGCTCGGTGCCGACGGCACCGTCGACAACGACGCCACCCTCGAGCGCTACGGGCATGTCGCCCTGGCCCAGGCGGCGGCGGGTGCCGACGTCGTCGCCCCCTCGGGGATGATGGACGGGCAGGTGGCGGCGATCCGCGCCGCCCTCGACGGCGCCGGCCACACCGGCACCGCCATCCTCGCCTACGCCGCCAAGTACGCGTCCGCCCTCTACGGCCCCTTCCGCGACGCGGTGGATGTCTCCATACGGGGCGGCGGGGACCGGCGGGCCTACCAGCAGGACTGGCGCAACCGCCGGGAGGCCCTCGCCGAGGTGGCCCTCGACGTGGCCGAGGGGGCCGACATCGTCATGGTCAAGCCCGCGGGGCCCTACCTGGACGTGATCGCCGCCGTCCGGCAGCGGTTCGACGTCCCCGTGGCCGCCTACCAGGTCTCGGGCGAGTACTCGATGCTAAAGG
>DASZJY010000045.1:0-1502 GCA_035947635.1 Acidimicrobiales bacterium
CGACGATCCCGGCTACCGGGAGAGAGCTCAGCACGTGGCCCGGGAGATCGAGGCGATGCCCGCGCCGGCCGACGGCGTGCCCCTCCTCGAGCAGGTCGCACGGGAGCACCGACCCGTCGTGCGGTCCTCGGCCCCCCAGGCGACGGCACCGGGATGACCGAGCGGGGCACCATCGACGGCCACGAGACGGGCCTGGAGGGCTTGGACGTCGACTCGGCCCCGCAGGTCGTCACCGACATCCCCGGGCCCCGGTCGGCCGAGCTGTGGGCGCGCGACGCCAGGCACCACGCGTCAAACTCGTCGCTCGGGGCCCAGTCGCTGAGGATCGTGATCCGCGACGCCCTTGGCTCCCTCGTGCGCGACGTCGACGGCAACGTCTTCCTCGACTTCGCATCGGGGATCGTGGTCGCCAACCTGGGCCACTGCCCGCCCCCCGTGGTGGCCGCCTTGCGAGAGGAGGTGGGGGAGCTCATCCACTACTTCGACTTCGCCACCCCCGCCCGGGTGGCGTTCTTCGAGGCGCTGGCGAAGACGCTCCCACCGTCCCTGCAGACGTTCCAGATGTACTCGATGGGCGGGGAGGCGGTAGAGGCGGCGCTGCGCCTGGCCAAGTCGTACACCCAGCGGTACGAGGTCATCTCGTTCTTCGACGCCTGGCACGGGCGCACGCTCGGGGCGATGTCGCTCATGGGCGGCTTCCCGCTCAAGCGTGGCTACGGCCCGTTCGCCCCCGGGGCCCTCCACAGTCCCAACGCCTACTGCTACCGGTGCCCGATGGAGCTCACCCGGGACAGCTGCGAGGTGGCCTGCGCCAAGTTCGTCGACCGGGTGCACCAGCAGTCCGTCGACCGCGAGGTGGCGGCCGTCATCATCGAGCCGGTGCAGGGCGTGGGCGGGGTGATCCCTCACCCGCCCGAGTTCCTCGCCCACCTGCGGGAGTTCTGCGACCGCACAGGAGCCCTTCTGATCTTCGACGAGATCCTCACCGGCATGGGCCGCACCGGGCCCATGTGGGCGTTCGAGGAGTCGGGTGTCCTGCCTGACGTGCTGCTGGCCGGCAAGGGTCTGGCCTCGGGCTACCCGATCTCGCTGATCGCCTCTCGGCGCGAGATCCTCGACAAGCTGCCCTTCGGGGGGCCGGGAGCGGGCGCGTCCACGTTCGCCAGCGGCAACCTCGCCTGCGCGGCGGGGGCGGCGACGCTGGGGCTGCTCGAGGACGGCACGGTCCTGGCCAACGCCCGGGCCGTGGGTGCGTCCATGCTCCAGGCTCTGGAGGAGCTGAAGGAGCGCCATCCCATGATCGGCGACGTACGGGGCCGCGGCCTGTTGCTCGCCCTCGAGCTCGTGGCCAACCGGCAGACCAAGGAGAAGATCGCTCCTCCGGTGGTCCGCCGCCTGCTCGTGGCCCTCGCCCGCCGGGGCGTCCTCGTCGCCGGCGGCGGCCACATCCTGCGTATCACGCCCCCATTGGTGATCGACGAGGCGCTGGCGCTCAGGGGGGT
>DASZJY010000046.1:0-3748 GCA_035947635.1 Acidimicrobiales bacterium
GAGCGCGATTACAGCGTGGTGGAGGAGAGGATCCGCGAGTTGCTCGAGGAGAGGGGCATCCGCGCCAGGGCGTACGAACCGGCCGGCGGCACGCGCTACATCGTCGACGACATCCAGGCGCAGATAAGGCGGTCGCACTTCTGCATCGCCGACATGACGGGCCTCAACCCCAACGTCGTGGCCGAAGTCGCCATGATGATCGTGATGCGCAAGCACTTCATGCTGATCAAGCGGCGTGGCGATCTGACGGAGATCCCGTTCGACTTCAGCCAATACCCGTTCCACGAGTACGAGGTGAACGCCTCCGGCCTCAGGACGTGGAACACGGCCCAGAGCACCTTTCAGCCGTTCGAAGCTGTCCTCGACCGCTTCATCGAGCGCCTGCCCCAGGACACGGGCTTCTTCTCGGCCCAGCAGTACCAGGCATCCCGCCGGTAGTGGCCGCCGGCGAGCCGGCGACCGTCAGCGGTTGCCGAGGATGCCCCCCAGCACACCGCCGCCGGCGCCGCCGGTCTCGCCGGGCATGAGCTGGCGGATCCACGCGGCCAGGGCGGAGGGGTTCCGGCTCTGAGTCATCACCCATCCCGGTCCGGTGAAGTCGAACACGAATCCCTCGCCCGACTTCAGCGTCTGGACCATGCCGCCTGCCACCTTGCGGATCTGGCTCGTCACCGTGGGACCGAAGGCCACCACGTGGCCCGTGTCGATCGTCACCGCCTCCCCTGCGCCCAGCTCGATCGTGTCGAGGGCGCCGTAGCAGGCGAGCAGCACGCTGCCCTCGCCGCTGGCGTGCACGAGGAAGCCCCCCTCCCCGCCGAACAGGTTCTTGAACCCGCCCCACCGGGTGTCGAGGTCGACCCCGACGGCCGACGCCAGCCAGGATCCCTTGGTGATCGACATCGGCTGGTCGGCGGTCACCCCGACCTCGAGGATGTCGCCGGCGAGGTGGTGGGCGACGTCGACCCACCCCCCCTGTGAGGGCGCCGTGAAGGTGGTGAGGAACAGGCTCTCGCCGCCCAGGACCGAGCGCTTGAGACCCTTCAGCACACCGCCCTGGGTGCTCGAGGCGACGGACACCCCCGGAGAGGTGGCCATCATGGCCCCGGACTCGGCTCTGAGCTCCTCGGTGGGGGCCAGAGTGACGCGGGCGACGGCGAAGGACGGGCTGTGGCGAAGGGTGACGTTCACCCGGCCGACGATACCCAGCGGGCCGTCGCCGACGGCCGCGCGGGGGTAGCCGGCTTGGCCGGCGGGGTAGGTGGCCTACGACGCACAGGAGGTAGGCATGCCCGCCGCAGACACCGCCCGAACGGCCCGCAAGGCCACGGCCCGCACTGCCGCCACGGCCCGCAAGGCCACGGGGACGGCCAGGAAGTCGACGAGGAAGGCGACCGACAAGGCCAAGGCCTCGACGCGAACTGCCGCCACCTCGGCCAAGGACACCACGGCCGGCGCCGTCGGCAAGGCCAGGAAGACGACCCGGAGGGCGGTCGGCGGTGTGCGGGCCACGCGGGCGGCGAAGGCGGGGATGATCGAGGACGCCCGCCAGGTCGCCGAGGACACCGGGGCGGAGAGCGCCGCCGCCGAGGCGATCGCCGAGGCTGCGATGCTTCACTATCAGGTGGAGGTGAACAAGCGAGGGCTGAGTGTGGCCGCCCTGACGAAGGTCCTCAACGCGCGTTGGGACAACGGTTGGCGGTTGGCCCACATGATCGAGCAGCGGGGCAACACCGTCCTTGTGTTCGAGAGACGGGTGTAGCGCTCCGCCTGTCCGGAGGAGGTAGGCGATGACCGGACCAAGCACGGAGCCGAGCGAGCACCCCGACGGATTCCCCACCGACCCGACCGGGCTCGAACCAGCGTCGGCGCCGAGCGTCGTCCGCCTGGGCGACGGCGATCGCCTCGACCTGCGCATCGGCCCAGTGGCCAAGAGCATCGGTGACGACGTCCTGCGCATGCTCGCGTACAACGGGTCGATCCCGGGGCCCGTCCTCCACGTCGACGAGGGATCGGAGATCGCCGTCGAGGTCACCAACGACGGCGACACAGAGGCGACCGTGCACTGGCACGGGCTGCGGCTGGAGAACCGGTACGACGGCGTGCCGCACGAGACCCAGGCCCCCATCCCAGTCGGGGGGACTTTCGGATACAGGGTGCAGTTCCCGGACCCCGGCTTCTACTGGTACCACCCCCACGTCCGGGAGGACTACGACCTCGAGATGGGTCTCTACGGCACGATCATCGTCGAGCCCAAGGACGCCGCCTACTGGCCACCGGCCGATCGCCAGCTCAGCATCACCCTCGACGACCTGCTCGTCGAGGACGGGCACATTGCCCGGTTCGACCCGCACGGCCCCACCTTCACTGCCATGGGCCGGTTCGGGAACGTCATGCTGACCAACGGAGAGACCAGGTTCTCGGCCGAGGCAGGCGTCGGCGAGGTCGTCCGGCTGTGTCTCGTCAACACCGCGAACACGCGGGTGTTCAACGTGGGGCTGCGCGGGGCGAGGATGAAGCTGGTCGGCGGGGACAGCGGTCGCTATGAGCGCGAGACGTTCGTCGAGCACGTCATGCTCGCCCCGTCGGAGCGGGCGATCGTCGACGTCCTGTTCGAGGCGCCCGGCGAGGTGGTGCTCGAGCACCGTACGCCCGACGGGGTCTACGAGCTCGGCGGGTTCCGGGTGGCGGGCGACGCCGCCGGAGACGCCGCCCGCACGTTCGACACGCTGCGCGCCGATCCCGTGCTCGCCGCCGAGCGCGAGGCGCTGGCCCACGACCTCGAGAGACCGCCCGACAAGGTCCTCGGCTTCACCTCGTTGATGCCCATCCTCTACGGCGACGACGCGGCCGTAGCCGACATGTACGCCTGTCCCATGCACCCCGAGGTCACCGCCACCTCGCCGGAGACGTGCCCGAAGTGCGGCATGAAGCTGGTTCCGTCCGCAGGTGCCTCCGTCCCCGCTGCCGAGTCGCACCACGGCGGGGGGCACGAGCACGACTCCGGTGACGGCATCGAGTGGGAGGACCTGATGCCGGACATCAACCGTCAGACCACCACGGCGAACATGATCTGGAAGGTCGTCGACCGCCATACCGGAGACGAGAACGTCGCCATCGACTGGGCCTTGACGGTCGGCGACCGGGTGAAGATCCGGCTGGTCAACGAGATGGAGGGCTCGGAGCACCCCATGCACCACCCGTTCCACATCCACGGGGCGGGCCGGTTCCTGGTGCTCTCCCGCCAGGGCGTGCCCGAGGGCAACCTGGTGTGGAAGGACACCGTCCTTGTGCCCGCCGGGCACACCGTCGACATCCTGCTCGACGTCTCCAACCCCGGACGGTGGATGGCCCACTGCCACATCGCCGAGCACAACCAGAGCGGGATGATGTTCAGCTTCGACGTCCTGCGCAGTCCTTCGGACGCGGGGCTGACCGCCGCGCCTAGCTGAGCCTGTTCACGACGATCTCGCCGGCCCGGACCACGAGGTCCAGGTGGTCGCCCTGGCCGCCGAGGACGCCGATGTCCTGCAGGGGGTCGCCGTCGACGAGCAGGACGTCGGCGTAGGCGCCCGGCGCCACGACGCCGAGCTCCCCTGTCCGTCGGAGCAGCGCGGCGTTGACGACGGTGGCCGAGCGGATCACGTCGGCGGCGCTCTGCACCTGTCGCCGAAGGACCAGCTCGCGCGATTGGGCGTCGTGCGTCTCGCCCAGGAGGTCGATGCCGAAGCCGATCTCGACTCCCGCGGTG
>DASZJY010000047.1:0-2198 GCA_035947635.1 Acidimicrobiales bacterium
GAGCTTGAAGTCGCCGGAGTGGAGGATGACCCCCTGCGGCGTGTGGAAGGCGGTGGCGAACCCGTGCGGCACCGAGTGGGTGACGGGGATGAACTCGCAGTCGAACGGCCCGTCGAGGACGGCGAGCGCCGGCGGATCGGGCCGTTCGACTGCGAGTTCATCCCCGTGACCCACTCGGTGCCGCACGGGTTCGCCACCGCCTTCCACACGCCGCAGGGGGTCATCCTCCACTCCGGCGACTTCAAGGTCGACCTGGCCCCGGTCGACGGGCGCGTCACCGACCTCGGCCGCATCGGCGCCCTTGCCACCGACCCGGGCATCCGGCTACTCCTCTCCGACTCGACGAACGCCGAGGAGCCGGGCCACTCCGACAGCGAGAGCTCGGTCGGGAGAGTGCTGCTCGACATCTTCCGCACCCACCCCGGTCGGCGCATCATCACCGCCTGCTTCGCCAGCCACCTTCACCGCATCCAGCAGATCGCCAACGCCGCCGTGGCTACCGGCCGCAAGGTGGCGACGCTCGGCCGCTCCATGGCCAAGAACGTGAGCCTCGGCCGGGAGATGGGGCTGCTGCACATACCCGACGGCACGCTCGTCGACATCGAGAAGGTGGACGAGCTCCCGCCCGGCGAGGTGTGCGTGATCTCCACCGGCTCCCAGGGCGAGCCCATGTCGGCCATCGCCCTCCTGGCTGCCGGCGAGAACAAGTGGCTTCGCGTGAGCGACGGCGACGTCGTCGTGATCAGCGCGCACGCCATCCCCGGCAACGAGTACGACGTCAACAAGGTGATCGACGGCCTCTACCGGCGCGGGGCCGAGGTCGTGCACGCCGGGCTGGCGGCGGTGCACGTCACCGGCCATGCGCTCCGGGGCGAGCTGGCCACGCTGCTGTCAGTGGCCCGGCCGGAGTTCTTCATCCCGGTCCACGGCGAGTTCCGCCACCTCACCCACCACTCCCGCCTGGCCATGGAGATGGGCGTCCCCGACGGCAACGTGCTCCTCGCCGAGGACGGCGACGTGGTCGAGCTCACCGACTCGGGCCTCGACTTCGCCGGCTCCGTTCCCGCCGGCTTCCTCTACGTCGACGGCATCGTGGGTGACGTCGGCCACGGCGTCTTCCGCGACCGCCGGGTGCTGGCCGACGAGGGGGTGATCGTCGTGGTCGCCGCCGTCGACGCCGGCTCCGGCGAGGTGCTCTCACCCCCCGAGATCGTCACCCACGGATGGGTCTACGCCCCGGAGGCGGAGAGCCTGCTCGAGGAGGCGCGCCAGCGGGTGGTCGAGGCTCTGGAGCAGGCGGCCGACGAGGGCAACACCGACACCGAGACGCTCAAGCGCCGCCTGCGCCAGGCCCTCGGCCGCTTCGTCAACGAGCGCACGCGCCGGCGGCCCATGATCGTCCCGGTGGTGGTGGAGGCCTGAGGGAGGCGGCGCCGGTGGCCGAGCGGGTGCGCCTCTACTTCGACCCCGCCTGCGAGTGGACCTGGATGACGTCGCGGTGGCTCCTGGAGGTCGCCCGCCAACGCCCCCTCCACATCGAGTGGCGATCCCTGAGCCTCGTGATCCTCAACGAGGGCGGTGACGTCCCGCACAAGTACCGGATGGGCCGCCTGGCTCAGCGTGTGATCGAGGCGCTCAGGTCCGACGGGCGCAACGACGACATCGGCGACCTCTACCGGGAGTACGGGCGGCGTGTGCACGCCGGCGGCCGGCCGCCGAGCGCCGAGATCGTGCGGGAGGCGGCTGTTGCAGCCGGCCTCGGGGATCTCGCTGCCGCCGCCCACGACCCCTCCTGGGACCACGCCATCCGAGCGTCGCACGAGGAGGCCCAGGAGATCGCCGGGCCCGACGCCGGCTCGCCGGTGCTCTTCCGCGAGGCCGTGGGGCGGGGAACCTTCGGGCCGATCCTGTCGCCGTCGCCGGTGGGCGCCGATGCCACCCGGCTCTGGGACACGCTGGTGACCCTCGGCGAGCTGCCCCAGTTCTACGAGCTCAAGCGCCCGCGGCCCGACGAACCAGAGATCCCGCCCTCGCTCGTGTAGCTCGAGCGTCAGTGCAGGGTCCGTCGCCTAGTGCCGGATCAAGAAACGTTCGCCCGGTTTCTCGCCCCGCTCGCGCCATCTTCGCCAAGGTTGAACGCTGTCCCGCCGCTGCTCCAACGAGTCGAGCACCGGTCATCATCGGGGACGAGAAACCGG
>DASZJY010000048.1:0-2073 GCA_035947635.1 Acidimicrobiales bacterium
CGCAGGCCCGACGCCTCCACCTCGGCGATGAGGACCTCGGGCTCAGCCGCGAGCGCAGCCTGGATCCCTTTGCCCCCGCCCCGGTCGACGTGCTCGCCGAGGCTGCTCACGGGCCGGGGGGACAGGACACGGTGCACGAGAGTCATGCGCCCGAGTCTTCCCCCTCCTGCGACCGAAGGAAAAGCCGGCGGGGGGCGGCAGCCGACGCTCCTGCACCAGGACAGTGTGGACGGCACCGGCAGCCACCCCACCGATACCGGCGACGGCGGGCATCAGCGAGGGTCGAGCCCGGGCGGTCAGCGTGCCGTTCCCGAGCGCCCCGTAGCCGTTCCAACCCCACGCCCAGGCCGACCCGTCGGGTGCCAGCCCGACGCTGTGGTACCGCCGGCATCGCCTCACGGCATGCTCATGACCGTCCGCTCGCGCGGTCACGGCGGTCCTCGCTGTTCGTCGACGGCCCGGTCGGGGAAGGGATCGCCGGGAAAGGAGCGCCCATGGCCAGCAACGTCTTCGATCGATTCCTCGTCCCTCGTCTGGAGGCCCTCGTCCGGCGGGCGCTGGCCGATCACGAGGCCCACTTCGCCCATCCCCCCGAGGAGGACGTCCTCACCAAGCCGCTCATCCACGGGGACCAGTCGCGCCTGCACGTGGCGCCCAGCGCCATCGTCAACAACGCCCTTTTCAACCTCTCCTCCGGCCACATCACCGTCGGCGAGCACGCCTTCTTCGGCCACAACGTGTCGGTCCTCACGGGCACCCACGACGTGAAGAAGTTCGGCTCCGAGCGCCAGCAAGCGATCCCCAAGGAGGGGCGGGACGTGGTGATCGGGGAGGGTGTGTGGCTGGCCAGCAACGTCACCGTGCTGGGGCCCTGCACGATCGGCGACCACGCCGTGGTGGGCGCCTGCTCGTTGGTGCAGGAGGACGTCGAGCCCTACGCCGTGGTCGCCGGGATCCCCGCCAAGGAGATCCGCCGCCTCGAACCCCCGGGGTCGGACGAGAAGAAGGACGGAGAGGGCGACGAGGAGGACGGCGGGTGAGGGTGGAGATCGGCGCCGGCGAGCACCCTGACGCCGGTTACCAGGTCCACACCGACGTCCTGCCGCTCGCCGGCATCGACGTGCTGTGCCGGCTCGACCAGCTGCCGTTCGCGGACGGGTCGGTGACGGCACTGCGGGCCAACCACGTGCTCGAGCACCAGAGCTGGGAGTTGGTCGAGCCCACGCTCCGCGAGTGGGCGAGGGTCCTCCATCCCGGCGCACCGCTCAACATCGGCGTGCCCGACGCCCGTCTCTTGGCCGCCCAATGGGCCGAGGGCCTGCTGAGCGCCAAAGAGGCCAACTACTGGATCCTCGGCGGCCACTCCGACCGCGAGGCACACAAGGGCGTGGACGACCGAGGAGTCCCCCGCTGGTTCTGGAACGCCCACCACACCCTCTTCGACCGGGAGTGGCTCTGCGAGCTGCTCGAGGGCAACGGCTTCGACCGGATCAGGGTGACGCCCTACGCCGAGCGCAACCTCCGCTTCCACGCCGTCCGGGCCTGACCCGGGCCGACCGCCCAGGGCCTACAGGTGGTCGTCGATGACGCTGGAGACCGCTTCCTTCGCCCTCTGGACCGGCCCCCGCTTGACCCAATCGCCGGGGTCGATGCGCTCCGACCGCTCGACGTCGTCGTCGAAGTGGGAGTCGAGCTCGGCGGTCACTCGGGGGTCGAACACCACCATGTTGACCTCGTCGTCGAGGAGCAGCGACCGGGCGTCGAAGTTGGCCGACCCCACGTTGGACACCGCCCCGTCGACGGTCATGACCTTGGCGTGAAGCATGGACGGCTGGTACGACCACAGCTTGACGCCGGCGTCGAGCAAGGGCTGGAACTCGGCCTCGCCGGCCACCTGCACGAACCGCTTGTCGATGTGGGGCCCGGGAATGAGGATCTCCACCTCGACACCCCTCTTGGAGGCATCGCACAAGAGGTCGGTGGTGAGCTCGTCGGGAACGAAGTAGGCGGTGGTGATCCGTACCCGGCGGCGGGCGAGCAGGAGCAGGGTGCGGAAGAGGGTGCTCATGTCCG
>DASZJY010000049.1:0-3875 GCA_035947635.1 Acidimicrobiales bacterium
ACCCCGTGCGAGGACCGGCGCGAGGAACTGGCCGGTGTAGCTGTCGGGGGTCTTAGCGACCACCTCGGGCGGTCCCTCGACCACGACAATGCCGCCCGCGTCGCCGCCTTCGGGCCCCAGGTCGACGATCCAGTCGGCCGACTTGACCACGTCGAGGTTGTGCTCGATCACGAGGACGGTGTTGCCGGCGTCCACAAGCCGGGACAGCACGGTCAGGAGCTTGCGGATGTCCTCGAAGTGCAGGCCCGTCGTGGGCTCGTCGAGGATGTAGATGGTGTGGCCGGTCGAGCGCTTGGAGAGCTCGCTGGCCAGCTTCACCCGCTGGGCCTCGCCGCCCGACAGCGTGGGCGCGGGCTGGCCGAGGCGCACGTAGCCCAGCCCGACGTCGACGAGCGTCTGGAGGTGGCGGTGGATCGGAGGCTGGTTGGCGAAGAACTCGGCCGCCTCCTCGCACGACATGTCGAGGACCTCTGCGATGTTCTTGCCCTTGAAGAGCACCTCGAGGGTGTCCCGGTTGTACCGCGCTCCCTTGCACACCTCGCACGGCACGTACACGTCGGGGAGGAAGTGCATCTCGATCTTGATCGTGCCGTCGCCCGCGCACGCCTCGCACCGGCCGCCCTTGACGTTGAACGAGAAGCGCCCGGGCAGGTACCCCCGCACCCGCGCCTCCTGGGTCTGGCTGAACAGGCGGCGGATGTGGTCGAACACGCCCGTGTAGGTGGCCGGGTTGGACCGCGGCGTGCGGCCGATGGGCGACTGGTCGATGTTGATGACCTTGTCGAGGAACTCGTCGCCCTCGATGGTCTTGTGCCGGCCCGGCACCATCTTCGAGCGGTAGATCCGCTGCATCAGGGCCCGGAAGAGGATGTCGTTGACCAAGGTCGACTTGCCCGACCCGGACACGCCCGTGACGCACACGAAGCACCCGAGCGGCAGCTCGACGTCGATCGACTTGAGGTTGTGCTCGCGGGCACCTCGGATGACGAGCCACTCCTCACCCGGCTCCCGCCGGATGGCCGGCACCGGGATCGACCGCTTTCCGGCGAGGTACTGCCCGGTGAGCGACCGCTTGGCGGCGACGACGTCGTCGACCGTGCCCGATACGACGATCTCGCCCCCGTGCTCGCCTGCCCCCGGCCCGATGTCGACGACGTGGTCGGCCACCCGGATGGTGTCCTCGTCGTGCTCGACGACGATGACAGTGTTGCCGAGGTCTCGTAGGCGCAGCAGCGTGTCGACCAGCTTGCGGTTGTCGCGCTGGTGGAGCCCGATGGACGGCTCGTCGAGCACGTACAGCACGCCCACCAGCCCGCTGCCGATCTGGCTGGCCAGCCGGATGCGCTGGGCCTCGCCTCCGGCCAGCGTGCCCGCCGACCGGTTCAGGGTGAGGTAGTCGAGGCCGACGTCGAGCAGGAACCGCATGCGGGCGTTGACCTCCCGCACCACCCGTTCGGCGATCATCCGGTCACGCTCGGACAGCTCGAGGGTGGCGAGGAAGTCGGCCGACCTGGCGATGGACAGGTCGCAGAGCTCGAAGATGTTGAGCGCGGCCACGGTGACCCCGAGCGATTCAGGCCGCAGGCGGGCGCCGCCGCACTCGGGGCAGGCCACCTCCCGCATGTAGCCCTCGATCTGCTCCCGCATGTAGTCCGACTCCGCCTCGGAATGGCGGCGCTGGAGGTAGGGGACGACGCCCTCGTAGTGCGTGTGGTACGAGCGGTGCCGGCCGTAGCGGTTGCGGTACTGGACGTGCACCTGGCGGGTGCCCGAGCCGTAGAGGAGCACCTTCTGCTCCGACTTCTTGAGCTTTCGCCACGGCGTCGTCGTCCGGAAGCCGTAGGCGTCGGCGACGGCCACCAGCACCCGGTGGAAGTACTCGCCGCGCGCCCCCGCCCACGGGGCCACCGCCCCCTCCTCGATGGTGAGGTCGGGGTTGGGGACGACCAGCTCGGGATCCACCTCGTACCGGGTGCCCAGCCCGTCGCAGTGCGGGCACGCCCCGTAGGGCGAGTTGAACGAGAAGTTGCGGGGCGAGAGCTCGTCGAACGAGGTGCCGTCGTTGGGACAGGCCAGGTGCTGGCTGAAGGTGAGCGTCTGGCCGTTGGCCGGCGGCGGCTCCCCCTCGCGGGGGACGATCTCCACCTCGGCCACCCCCTCGGCCAGGCGTAGGGCCGTCTCCATCGAGTCGGTCAGCCGGCGTTCGATCCCCTCCCGGCGCACCAGGCGGTCGACGACGACCTCGATCGTGTGGGTCTCGTAGCGAGCCAGCCGGGGCCGGTCGGCGGTCGGGCCGCCCAGGTCCACCAGTTCCCCGTCCACCCGGGCGCGGACGAACCCCTGGGCGGCCAGGTCCTCGAGCAGGCCCTCGTACTCCCCCTTGCGGCCCCTCACGACCGGGGCCAGCACCTGGAACCGGGTGCCCTCGGGAAGCTCGAGCACCCGGTCGACGATCTGCTGCGGCGTCTGGCGGGTGACCACCGCCCCGCACTTCGGGCAGTGGGGGACGCCGATGCGGGCGTAGAGCAGCCGCAGGTAGTCGTAGACCTCGGTGATGGTGCCGACGGTGGACCGGGGGTTCCGGGAAGCCGACTTCTGGTCGATGGAGATGGCGGGCGACAGCCCCTCGATGAAGTCGACGTCGGGCTTGTCCATCTGGCCCAGGAACTGGCGGGCGTAGGCGGACAGCGACTCCACGTAGCGCCGTTGCCCCTCGGCGTAGATGGTGTCGAAGGCCAGCGAGGACTTGCCCGAGCCGGAAAGGCCGGTGAAAACGATCAGGTTGTCCCGGGGCAGCTCGAGCGAGAGGTTCTTCAGGTTGTGCTCGCGAGCCCCCCGAATCACAAGCGTGTCGGCCATCTCCGCCGAGACTACCGAGCGGCGACTCCGAACGCGCGTTCCCTTTTCAGCCGGCGTCGACCACGAGGACCTGCCAGTCGCGTCCATCGGGGCGGCCGTCGCGGCTCACGACGCGGCCACCGGCGGCTTCCACCGTCGCCTGGTCGCGAGACAACCGGTTCGTGACCAGCCCGAACCGGCCCACGCCGGCTCTCCGGAGCCGGCCGACCAGGTCGGCCAGGTCGTCCTCGTCGGCCAACAGCCAGCGCTGGTGGTCGAAGGTTTGCCAGGCCAGACGGGGGACGGCTGGCGCGGTGGTGACGAGCACCGGGCGCTCGCCCACCTGCTCCCCGCCCCGCTCGATCGTCGCCATGAGCTCGCTCGTGAACCGGTGGCTCGAGCTCAGGCTGGCGACGGCCATGACCGAGACGGCGGCCGTGCACACCACCAGGGCGGCGGCAGTCCGGGCAGTGGCCCGGTCGACCTGTCGCCGGTGCGCGGCCAGGGCGGCGAGGGCCAGGGGGACGAGGAGCGGCAGGCCGAGGGCGAAGTAGCGGCCACCCCACTCCCCTGAGCCCCCCTGGGGGTATTGGGTGGCCAGCACGCCGAGGCCGAAGAGGGCGAACGTGCCCGCGGCCATGAGGGTCGCCGGCGACCCCAGCTGGTGGCGACGCAAGAGGAGCACGCCGGCGGCGAGGGGGAGGGTCACCACCAGGCCGGGGACGAGGGTGTCGGGCCCGGTGACGAGAGCGGCGATGGAGGCGGCGGCGGCTGTTCCCGCCAACACGGAGATCGCCTGGCCGTCGTCGGGCCGCCGGCGGGCGATGATGGCGGCGGCGGCGAGCAGGCCGATCATGGCGAGAAGGGCGAGGTCGTGGGCCCGGGAGCCGGTATAGCTGGGCGTGAGCCACGTCAGCCGGAATCCCTTCAGCCGCGCCGCGAGGCCGGTGGCGATGGCGTTGAACGAGCCGGTGGTGGTCGACGGACCGCCCATGATGTGGCGGACCCAGCGGTCCTCGACGAGGGAGGCGCCGGCC
>DASZJY010000050.1:0-1518 GCA_035947635.1 Acidimicrobiales bacterium
GTTCGACGACGACGCCTCCCCCCCGCCTCCTCCCCCTCGCCCTCCCTCCGGGCTGCCCCACTGGACGGAGCCGCCCAGCGGCGAGCACCCCCGCATCCTCCCTGACAGCGAGCCGCCGCCCGAGGTCGACGACGACCTGAAGGCTTGGTCGGCACTGTCCACCGGCCCCCGGTGGCGCGACCAGCCCACCGACTGGGACGAGGCCGACTTCCACGAGGACATCCTCGACGATCCCGAGACCCGCATGGGGGCGTTGGGGGCCGGCACCGGCGAGGAGGACGACGACGAAGCCGAGGCCTTCGGCGACCGAGTGGCGCGGAAGGCGCCCGTCTCGGTGGGCAGCCGCATCCCCTCCCGACCGCAGCCGTCCTCATCGCAGTCCCGCCGCCCGCGCTTCCCCCGCCCCGCCGGTACCGGCGACGAGGGGGGCGGCAGCGAGGCCCCGCCCGCGCCTCGGGACGTGACGACGTCGATCATCACCGGCGCCGTCGCCCTCGCCGTCGTCATCCTGGCCGCCGTCATCGGCCCCGGAGGGCTGGTGTTCCTCACCGGCGTGGCGCTGGTGATTGCCGTCGCCGAGCTCTACCAGGCGTTCCGGACGCGGGGCTACCACCCCGCCACCCTGCTGGGTGTGGCCGGTACCGCCTCGCTGAGCTGGGGGATCTACTGGCGGGGCGGCGAGGCCCTACCCCTCGTGCTCGCCCTCTTCATGGTGTTCTGCCTCCTCTGGTACCTGGCGGGGGTCGTGCGGGCCCGCCCGGTGGTGAACATCGCCGTCACCGCTCTCGGCTTCTTCTACGTGGGCTTCTTGGGGTCGTTCGCGGCCGTCATCCTCAAGCTCTACGGCGACGACGGAGTGGGGATCCTGCTCGGCGCCATCATTGCCACCGCCGCCTACGACGCAGGGGCGTTCTTCGGCGGGCGGTGGGCCGGGCGCACCCCGCTGGCCGCCGACATCAGCCCGGGGAAGACGGTGGAGGGCGCCATCGGCGCCACCTTCGCCACCATCGTCGTCTGCCTGGCCGTCGTGGCCCAGATCGGGCCGTGGGACGGGGGCGACGCCTTCCTCCTGGCCATCGTCGTCTCGGTGGTCGCCCCCCTGGGCGACCTGTGCGAGTCGATGCTCAAGCGCGACCTCGACATCAAGGACACCGGCTCGATCCTGCCCGGCCACGGCGGGCTCCTCGACCGGATCGACGCCCTGCTCTTCGTCGTGCCCGCCACGTACTATCTGGCCCGGATCCTCGACCTCACAATCGGGTAGCGCCGGACTCAAGTCGTTCGAGCGCAACAGTCGATGAGCGAGATCACCGTCAGCCTCGTCGGCTCCACCGGTTCCATCGGCACCCAGGCGGTCGACGTGATCTGCGCCGAGCCGGGCCGCTACCGGGTCGTCGCCCTGGGTGCGGCCCGCTCGGTGGAGCGGCTGGTCGAGCAGGCGTGGCGGCTGCGGCCCGAACGGGTGGCCCTGGCCGACGCCTCCCGTGCCGGCGAGCTGTCGGCCCGGGTCCCCCCGGG
>DASZJY010000051.1:0-9644 GCA_035947635.1 Acidimicrobiales bacterium
CACCCTCGAGCTGGCGGCCGAGCGAGGCGTCGAGGTCGACGTCGACGGGTTCACCGCCGAGATGGAGGCGCAGCGCCGGCGGGCCCGGGAGGCGGCGGGGGCCGGTGGCGGCGGGGCCGATCCGACCCGGCTGGCCGCCTACCGCGAGCTGGTCGAGCAGTTCGGCACCACCCAGTTCACCGGCTACGTGGAGACGGAGAGCACGGCCCGCGTCCTTGCGGTGCTCGACGGTCCTCCGGCCGCCGAGGCCGAGAGCGGTGACACGGTGGAGGTGTTCCTCGACCGAACGCCCTTCTACGCCGAGGCCGGCGGCCAGGTGGGCGACACCGGCAGCATCACCACCGAGAGCGGGGAGGTCCAGGTCCTCGACACCACCTCGGCGGTACCCGGCCTCCACCGCCACACGGCCCGGGTGCTGAGCGGCAGGGTCACCGCAGGCCAGGAGGCCAGGGCCGCGGTCGACGCCAATCGCCGGGAGGCGATCAAGCGCAACCACACCGGCACCCACATCCTCCACGGCGTGCTGCGCGAGGTGCTGGGTCCCCACGTGAAGCAGGCCGGGTCGCTCGTGGCGCCCGACCGCCTGCGCTTCGACTTCAGCCACTACAGCGCGCTCACCCCCGAGGAGCTGGTCCGGATCGAGGACATCGCCAACAGCCGGGTGCTGGCGAACGAGCCGGTGCGCGCGTACGAGACGAGCCGTCCCGAGGCCGAGAAGGTCGGCGCCATCGCCTTCTTCGGCGAGAAGTACGGCGACGTCGTCCGTGTGGTCGAGGCGGGGAGCCGGTCCGTCGAGCTCTGCGGTGGCACCCACGTCCCCGCCCTGGGCACGATCGGGCCGATCAAGATCATCTCCGAAGGGTCGATCGGCGCCAACCTGCGCCGCATCGAGGCGGTCACCGGCACCGGCAGCCTCGAGCGGATCCGCCAGGAGGAGTCCATCCTGGGGCGGACGGCGACGCTGCTGCGGGTGGCGCCCCCGGAGGTGCCAGAGAAGGTCGAGCGCGTCCTCGACGAGAACCGCTCCCTCGCCGACCAGATCGCCGCCCTCCGTCGGGCCCAGGCCGGCGCCCAGGCGCAGGCCATGGCGGCCGCCGCCGTCGACGGCGTGGTCGTGAGCCGCCTCCCCGACGGCACCAGCCGCAAGGACCTGGAGACCCTCGCCGCCGCTGTTCGCGACCAGCCCGGCGTGCGCGGCGTCGTCCTGGCTGGCGTTCCCGAGGGTGGTGGCGTCGCCCTCGTCGCCCTGGTGAGGAAGGACAGCGGGCTGGTGGCGTCCGATCTGGTCGCCGACGCCGCTCGCACGGTCGGAGGGGGGGTCGGCCGCAACCCCGAGCGGGCGGTGGCCGGGGGCCGAGATGCCTCCCGCCTCGACGAGGCGCTCGACCAGGTGCGCAAGGCCGTCGCCGCCGCGGGAGAGGCTGACCCGCCGGCCGCCCAGGCGTGAGGGTGGTGGGGCTCGATCTGGGCACGAAGCGCGTCGGTGTGGCGGTGAGCGACAGCGGAGGTCGGGTGGCGACGGCCCACGCGGTGCTCGAGCGCACGGGCGACGACGATGCCGACCGGACGGCACTGGCCGCGGTGGTGGCCGACCTGGGCGCCGAGGCGGTGGTCGTGGGGCTGCCGCTGTCGCTCGACGGCACTGCCGGCCCCGCCGCCCGCTGGGCCGAGGCGGAGGCGAGGGCGTTGGCCGGGGTCCTCGACCTTCCCCTGCACCTCCACGACGAGCGCCTCAGCACCGTCACGGCCAGCCGCCGACCGGCTGGCCTGGCACGGCGCGCCCGGTCCCGGCGACCGGTCGACGACGCCGCCGCCGCCGTCCTCCTGCAGTCCTGGCTCGACGGCCGCCGCTCGGAGACGGACTGATGGCCCTCGGCACACCCTTCGACCTCGACGATGACACCTATGGCGTGGGGGAGCGCCGGCGCTGGCCGTTCGTCGTCTTCGGAGTCCTCCTCGCCCTGCTCATCGTCGGCGGCATCATCGTCGGGTGGATCAAGGCCCAGATCAACCCGTCGGGCCCACCGGGGCAAGAGGTGCAGGTCACGGTCACCGAGGGCATGTCGACGTCTGACATCGCCAAGCTGCTGCAGCGCGAGGACGTCATCAGCAACGCCACCGTCTTCACCTACTACGCCCGCTTCAAGGGAGCCGACTCCATCAAGGCCGGCGAGTTCACCCTGCACCGCAACGAGGACATGGGCGTCGTACTCGCCACCCTCGAGCGTGGGGTGGAGGTCCAGACGCAGCGCCTCACCATCCCCGAAGGCCTCACCCTCAAGGAGGTGGCGGCCAAGGTGGGAGAGCTGCCCGGTAGGTCCCCCGAGCGGTTCCTCGCCGCCGCCCAGAACGGGGTCGTGCGTTCGCAGCTGCAGCCGCCGGGGTCGACCAACCTCGAGGGGCTGATCCTCCCCGAGACCTACTTCGTCGACCCCAAGGACGACGAGGCCAAGATCCTGGCCCGGATGGTCAATGCCTTCGACGACCACGCCAACCGCGTCGGGCTGTCGACGGCGGCCACCCGCCTGGGGCTGACGCCCTACCAGCTGGTCGTGGTCGCGTCGATGGTCGAGCGGGAGGCACGGGTGCCCGAAGATCGGGCGCCGATCGCCCGGGTGATCTACAACCGGCTCGGAAGGGGCATGCCCCTGCAGATCGACGCCACCGTGCAGTACGCCCTCGGCAAGCAGAAGGAGCGGCTGCTGTTCTCCGACCTCGAGATCGCGTCGCCGTACAACACCTACAAGATCCCCGGCCTGCCTCCGGGGCCCATCGCCAACCCCGGCCGCGAGGTGCTCGGGGCGGCGCTCGACCCGCCCCCGTCGCCGTACCTCTATTACGTGCTGGCCGACGCCAACGGCAAGCACGCCTTCGCCGCCACCGCCGAAGAGCACGTCCGGCTCGTGGCCGAGGCCCGGGCCAAGGGCCTTCTGTGATCGACGAGCGGGTCGGCGCCCGTGCCGGCGCGGCTGGGCGCGGGCAGTGGACGCCGGGCGCCCACACCCAGCTGGCGGCGGTAGTGGGCGACCCCGTCCGCCACTCGGTGTCCCCCGCCATGCACAACGCCGCCTTCCGGGCCCTGGGCCTCGACTGGGTGTTCGTGGCGTTCGAGGTGCCGGCGGGTGAGGCGCTCACCGCTCTCGCCGGTGCCCGGGCACTGGGGCTGCAGGGGCTCTCCGTCACCATGCCCCACAAGGCGGACGTGGCCGCGGGAGTCGACCGGCTGACGCCGGCGGCCCAGGCGGTGGGCGCGGTGAACACGGTCGTGCGCCGGCCCAGAGGCGTGCTCGAAGGTGACAACACCGACGGCACCGGCCTGGTCGACGCCCTGCGGTCGGACGAGGGATTCGATCCCGGTGGCCGACGCTGTCTCGTGGTGGGCGCCGGTGGGGCGGCGCGGGCGGTGATCAGGGCCTTGGCCGAGACCGGGGCGACGGAAGTGGTGGTCGTCAACCGCAGCCCCGACCGGGCCGAGGCGGCTGCCGCCCTGGCCGGTCCCGTTGGGCGGGTGGGGTCGCCCGGGGACGCCGCCGGCGCCGACCTGGTGGTCAACGCCACTCCCGTGGGGATGGGGCTTTCGGGCCCCCCCGGCGAGGAGGAGCTGCCGCTCGATCCCTCCGACCTGGGGCCGGGGCAGATGGTGGTCGACCTCATCTACCACCCGCCGCTCACCCGCTTTGTGGAGCTGGCCCGGGCGCGGGGTGCGACGGCGGTGAACGGGTTGGGCATGTTGGTGCACCAGGCGGCGCGCGCCTTCCGCCTGTGGACGGGCGAGGACCCTCCGTTGCCCGTGCTGTCGGCCGCGGCCGTTGCCGCGCTCGCCCGCGACGCTGTCGATCGGTGACCTTCCTCGGCGTCGTCGCGTGCGCCCTCCTCGGGGTGGGCGTGGGGACCTACGTGAACCTCCTCATCGACCTGGTGCCCCAGAAGCGCCGGGTGACCCCCCTGCGAGCGGCGTGCCGGGCGTGCATCGACACGACCGACCGCCCTCGCCGCCGGACCCTGGTGCCGTGGCTGCTACGGGCCGGGCGGTGCCCCTCGTGCTCCGAGGCCGTCTCCTCGCGCTACGCCGTCGTCGAGGTGGCGACCGTCGCCCTCTTCGCTGCCGCCGCCGTTCGCTTCGGCGTGGACGCCGCCCTCCCCGCCTACCTCGTCTTCCTCGCCTCGCTCCTGGCCATCAGCGTCATCGACCTCGAGCACAAGATCATCCCGAACCGCATCGTCTACCCGACGATCGTCGTGTGCATCCCGTTGCTGGCGTTGGCCGCCCTGGTCGACGGCGACGGTGAGCGACTCGTGCACGCCCTGATCGGCGGCGCGGCCGCGTTCACGTTCCTCTTCGTCGTGAACCTGGTGTACCCGGCGGGGATGGGGTTCGGCGACGTGCGCCTGTCCTTCGTCCTCGGCCTCATGCTCGGGTGGCTGAGCCTGGGCCACGTCGTCGCCGGGATGTTCCTGGGGTTCGTCCTGGGAGCGGTCGTGGGGCTCGGCCTCGTCGTCGTCACCGGCCGCAGCCGCAAGGACGCCCTCCCCTTCGGGCCCTTTCTCGCCGCCGGCGCCGTCGTCGCCGTCTTCGTGGGTCGACCCCTCATCGACTGGTGGCTCGGCACCTAGCCAGAACCACGGATTGGGTCAGGAAAGTCGCGCCTTTTGGCCACCTTTCCGTAGCCAGAACGCCCCAGGGGTGCCACCGGTAGATTGACGGCGTGCTCCGCTTCCTCACCGCCGGCGAGTCGCACGGGCGCGGCCTGGTGGTGGTCGTGGAGGGCCTGCCCGCGGGGCTGCCCGTCACCGTCGAGGAGATCGCGGGCGAGCTGGCCCGGCGGCGCCTCGGCTACGGCCGGGGCCCCCGCATGCGCTTCGAGCAGGACGACCTGACGATTCTCGGCGGAGTGCGCCACGGGAGGACGCTGGGCTCCCCGGTGGCCATCGAGATCCTCAACACCGAGTGGCCCAAGTGGGAGCAGGAGATGGACCCCGCTCCCGGGCGCACCGAGAAGCCCCTCACCCGCCCTCGCCCGGGCCACGCCGACCTGGCGGGCATGCAGAAGTACGGGTTCACCGACGCCCGGGACGTGCTCGAGCGGGCGTCGGCCCGGGAGACGGCAGCCCGCGTCGCCGCCGGCTCCTTGGCCAAGGCCCTGCTCGCGCGCCTCGACGTTGCCGTCCTCTCCCACGTGATCCAGCTCGGTCCGGTGACGATCAAGTCGACGGCGCGGCCCGGACCGGCCGACTTGGCACGCGTCGACGAGTCTCCCGTCCGCTGCTTCGATCCCGAGACGGAGGAGGCGATGGTCGACGAGATCAAGGCAGTGGCCAAGGTCGGCGACTCCCTGGGGGGCGTCGCCGAGGTCCTCGCCTATGGGGTGCCGGTGGGCCTCGGGAGTCACGTGCACTGGGACCGCCGCCTCGACGGCCTCCTCGCCCAGGCCTTCGCCAGCATCCCGGCGGTCAAGGCCGTGGAGTTCGGGGAGGGCTTCGACGTCGCCGGCCGGAGAGGCTCGGAGGCGCACGACGCCATCCGGTGGGACGCCGACGAGAGCTCGTACCGGCGGGACACTGCCCGCGCCGGTGGCATCGAGGGCGGGATGTCCACCGGTGACCTCCTCGTCGCCCGGGTGGCGATGAAGCCCCTCTCCACGCTCAACCGCCCCGTGCTCAAGACCGTCGACACCGTGACGAAAGAGGAGGCGGTCTCGTTCAAGGAGCGCACCGACGTGACCGCCGTCCCGGCCATGGGCGTCGTGGCCGAGACGGCCATGGCCCTGGTCCTGGCGTCGGAGGCCCTGCGGAAGTTCGGCGGCGACTCGGTCGACGAGGTCGTCCGCAATCGCGACGCGTTCCTCCGGGGGTTGTGAGTCCCTGCCGAACCACGTCGTGCTTATCGGGATGATGGGTGCCGGCAAGACCACCGTCGGCCGGGCTCTGGCCGCCCGGCGGGGCTGGAGCTTCGTCGACAGCGACGCCCAGATAGAAGCCCGGACCGGGCGCACGGTGGCCCAGATCTGGGCGGAGGAGGGCGAGCCCGCCTTCCGGCAACTGGAGTCGGAGGTGCTGGTGGAGGCCCTCGCCGCCGAGGAGCCGAGCGTCGTGGCGGCGGCCGGCGGCGTGGTGCTCGACCCCCTCAACCGGGCCCGCATCCGCCAGGCCGGGCCGGTCGTGTGGCTCCGAGCCGACCCGACCACGTTGGCCCGCCGTGTCCGCAAAGGCGACCACCGGCCCCTGCTCGACTCGGGCCCCGCCGAGGTGCTCGCCCGCCTGGCCGCCGAGCGGGGCGACCTCTACGCCGACCTGGCCGACGTCGTCGTCGACGTGGATGGCCTCAGTGCCGACGAGGTCGTCGCCCGCATCGAGGAGGCCGTCGGGCACACGACGGCCGACGGTGGGTTGGCCTCGGTTCGGGTCGAGCTGGGCGAGCGGTCGTACCCGGTGCTGATCGGGCCCGGCGCCCGCCACCGGCTGCTCGAGGTGCTGCCGGTAGGGGCGCGGCGGGCGGCGGTGGTGACCCAGGCGGGCGTGGGCGTCACGGTGGACGCCGGGATCGAGCAGCGCACCGTCGTCATGGGGGAGGGCGAGGAGGCCAAGTGCCTGGAGACGGTCGAGGAGCTGTGCCGAGGGTTCACCCGCTTCGGGCTGACGCGCGCCGACGTGGTCGTGGCCGTGGGTGGCGGCGTGGTCACCGACACCGCCGGGCTGGCCGCCGCCCTCTACCACCGGGGCGTGGCGGTGATCCACGTGGCCACGACCCTGCTGGCCCAGGTCGACGCCGCCATCGGCGGCAAGACGGGCGTGAACCTTCCCGAAGGCAAGAACCTGGTCGGCGCGTTCTGGCAGCCGGCGGCGGTGTTGTGCGACACCGAGGTGCTGCAGACGCTGTCACCAGAGGAGTACCGCAGCGGCCTCGGGGAGATGGCCAAGTACCACTTCCTCACCGACTCGGCCGACTTCGTCGACCTCCCGCTGGCCGAGAAGGTGGCCCGCTGCGTCGCCATCAAGGCCGCCTTCGTCGCCGCCGACGAGCGCGAGGATCCCTCGGCCGAGAGACCGGCCAAGCGCAGTCGCGCCGTCCTCAACTACGGGCACACGCTCGCCCACGCCCTGGAGACGGCGGGCCACTACGACCTCCGCCACGGGGAGGCGGTGGCAATCGGGCTCGTCTTCGCCGCCCGTCTGGCCCGCCGCCTGGGGCGCATCGACGACGACCGGGTGGCTGAGCACGTCTCCGTCGTCGAGAGCTACGGCCTGCCGACGTCGGTGCCCCCGTCGGCCGATCCGGAAGAGCTGCTGCGGCTCATGGCACGCGACAAGAAGGCACTCGAGGGCTTCACCTTCGTCCTCGACGGTCCCGGCGGGCCCGAGGTGGTGACCGGCGTCGACCGCCGCGACATCGAGGCGGTCATCGTCGAAGGGGCACCGTGAGCGGGCCCGTGGTACTGCTGCTCTCGGGGCCCAACCTCGACCTGCTGGGCGAGCGGGAGCCCCTGATCTACGGCTCCGACTCCCTCGACGACCACGTGGCGCGGGCCCGGGCGGCGGCCGAGCAGGTCGGGCTCAGCCTCGAGCACCTCCAGTCGAACTACGAGGGCCAGCTGGTGGAGGCGGTGCACGGCGCCCGCGGGCGGGCGGCCGCCATCATCGTCAACGCCGCCGCCCTCACCCATTACGGCTGGTCGCTGCACGACGCGCTGGCCGCCTTCGAAGGGCCGGTGGTGGAGCTGCACCTTTCCAATCCCAACGCCCGGGAGCCGTGGCGGCACACGTCGGTCGTGGCCCCGGTGGCCGACGGTTGCATCTCCGGCTTCGGCGGCCTCGGCTATGAACTCGCGGTGCAGGCGGTGGCAAGGTTGTTGGCGTGAGACCCATGGACGTCGCCGGACGCGTCCCGCGCTTGCGTGCCGGCCTCGAGGAGGCCGGCTGCGACGCCGCCCTCATCACCCGGGTGGTCAACGTCCGGTACCTCAGCGGGTTCACGGGCAGCGCCGGGATGCTCCTCGTCCTGCCCGACGAGCTGCACTTCGTCACCGACGGTCGCTATGGCGACCAGGCGGCGGAGGAGCTGGGGCGGGCCGGCGTCGACGCCGCCGTCCACGTCGGGCGCACGATGCCGGAGCAGCGGTCGCACGTGGTCGAGCGTGTCCGCGCCATTGCCCGGCTGGGCCTCGAGGCCGAGGCCGTCACCTGGGCCCAGCACCGCCGCTTCGTGACCGAGTGGTTCCCCGAGCTCGAGCTGGTGCCCACCGAGGACCTGGTCGAGGGGCTCCGCCGGGTGAAGGACGACGGCGAGGTCGACCGCATGGCTGCCGCCGCGGCGGTGGGCGACGGCGCCCTGGCGACGTGCCGCTCGATGCTGGCCGAGGGCGTCACCGAGGCCGACTTCGCCGTCGCCCTCGACTTCGACATGCGCAGGGGCTCCGACGGCCCGTCGTTCGAGACGATCGTGGCGTCGGGGCCCAACGGGGCCAAGCCCCACCATCGCCCCACCGACCGGCGCATCGAGGCGGGCGAGCTGGTGGTCGTCGACTTCGGCGCCCAGGTCGACGGCTACTGCTCGGACATGACCCGTACCTTCTCTGTGGGCGAGCCGTCGCCAACGGCCCGACGCATGGCGGAGGTGGTGACCCAGAGCCAGCAGGCGGGGGTGGCGGCGGTCGCCGGCGGGGTTAGGGCCCAGGCCGTCGACGAGGCGTGCCGCTCGGTCATCCAGGACGCCGGGTGGGCCGACGCCTTCCTCCACAGCACCGGCCACGGTGTCGGGCTCGAGATCCACGAGGCTCCCCGGGTGGCGTCGACGTCCACCGATATCCTGGAGCCCGGCTACGTCGTCACCGTCGAGCCCGGCGTGTACCTGCCCGAGCACGGCGGCGTCCGCATCGAGGACACCGTCGTCGTCACCTCGGAGGGCTGCCGCGCTCTCACCAATGCACCGAAGGACCTCATCCTCACGTGAACGTCTCCACCAACGACCTCAAGAACGGCATGACCCTCGACCTGCCCGACGGGCTGTTCTCGGTCGTCGAGTTCCAGCACGTCAAGCCGGGCAAGGGCGGCGCCTTCGTGCGCACCAAGCTCAAGAACGTGCGCACCGGCGCCGTGCTCGACCGCACCTACCGGGCCGACGAGAAGCTCGAGCAGGCGATCATCGACAAGCGGGAGATGCAGTTCCTCTACCGCGAGGGCGGTCACCACGTCTTCATGGACAACAGCACCTACGACCAGCTTCATGTCGACACTGCCCGGCTGAGTTCGGTCGCCAGCTACCTCAAGGAGGGCGACTCCGCCATCCTGCAGATGTACGACGACGAGGTCGTCGGCGTCGACCTCCCCGCCGCCGTCGAGCTGGCGGTGACCGCCACCGAGCCCGGCGTGCAGGGCGACCGCGTCTCGGGTGCTCGGAAGCCGGCCACCCTCGAGACCGGCCTTGTCGTCTCGGTTCCCCTCTTCGTGAACGTCGGCGACCGGGTGAAGGTCGACACCCGCACCGGCGAGTACCTCACCCGCGTGGGGGGATGACCACCACCCCGGAGCCGGCCGCCCGGTCGTCGGCGGGGCCGCCTGCGTCGGGCTCCGCGGGGCCGGCCACTGCCTCTTCGGCGGCCAGGCCGCCCGGGCCGGCGGGGCCACGGCGCCAGGCGCGCGAGCGGGCG
>DASZJY010000052.1:0-4536 GCA_035947635.1 Acidimicrobiales bacterium
ATCCTCGACCGCATCGAGGAGCTGGCGGCACGACGTCGAGTCCCCGTGCGACGAGTCGGGCGCGCCCGCCTGGCCGCCGAGGCTCGCACCGACGCGTGCCAGGGCGCGCTGGCCCATGCCCGCGCCCTGCCCGAAGCCGACTTCGACGAGCTGTGCCGGTCACCGGGGAGGCGGCGGGGCGCGGCGGCCGCCGGGGCAGGCACCGGGGCGGGCGCCGAGGAGCCACCGTTCCTGCTCGCCCTCGACGGGGTCACAGACCCTCAGAACCTCGGCGCTCTCCTGCGGACGGCCGAAGCCGCCGGCGTGACGGGCGTCGTGCTCCCCCGGCACCGGGCCGTCCACATCACGCCGGCGGTCACCAAGGCGGCGGCGGGAGCGGTCGAGCACGTGCCCATCGCCGTCGTCGGAGGCCTCCCCGCCTCCCTGGCCCGTGCCACCGAGCTGGGGATGTGGGTGGTCGGCCTCGACCCCTCTGGGCCGGACAGCCTCTTCGACCTGGCGGTGGCCGATGCCGGTGTCGTGCTCGTGCTGGGGGCCGAAGGCCGGGGGCTCTCCCGGCTGGCCCGTCAGCGGTGCGACACGCTGGTCGCCATCCCGCTCCGAGGGGCGCTGCCGTCGCTCAACGTGGCGGCGGCAGGGGCCCTGGCCCTGTACGAGATCGCCCGCCGCCGGGCCGGCTGGGGCCTTGACCGTTGACAGAACCCGACGGGGTGGCTACAAAGAGCACCTTCGCTCTAGTCATTTGTCATCTACTGGTTCCGGTACCCAGCTCTGCTGCACCAGGAGCGTGCATGCCGCATCATCTGAGCGCCCTCCCCGGAGGCGCCTGTAGCGACGAGGACCTCGTTGCTCTCTTCCGCGCCGGCCAGGTGGAGGCTCTCGAGCTGCTGCTCGAGCGGTACCAGCGGTTCACCCGGGCCCGAGCTCGTGCCTACTTCCTTGTCGGAGGCGAGTTCGACGACATCGAGCAGGAGGGCATGATCGGCCTCTTCAAGGCCGTCCGGGACTTCCGCGACGACCGCCAGTCGTCGTTCCGAGCTTTCGCCGAGCTGTGCGTCACCCGCCAGATCATCACCGCCATCAAGTGCGCCACCCGCCAGAAGCACCAGCCGCTCAACCAGTACGTTTCCCTGTCGGGGCTGCCCGTCTCCGAGGGGGCCGACGACCGCCCGGTCGACGACCTCCTCGACGACCACCAGGTCCCCGACCCGGCCGACGAGGTCGTGTCGGCCGAGCGCATGGCGGCCATGCGCACCGCCATGTCCGAGACGCTGTCGGCGTTGGAGGTCGACGTCCTGCGCCTCTACGTCGAGGGGCGTTCGTACCAGGAGATCAGCCTCCTCCTCGGCCGTCACGTGAAGTCGATCGACAACGCCCTCCAGCGGATCAAGCGCAAGCTGGAGGCCCACCTGGCCGCACGCGACGCCGACGACATGGCCACCGCCGTCGCCTGACGCGCGCGTCGGCGAGGCGGCCGCGCTAGAACAGCGGGTACGCCGGTGTGGCGCAGTCCGGTAGCGCAGGCGACTTGTAATCGCCAGGTCGTCGGTTCGAATCCGACCACCGGCTCGGTGGCTGGGGAGGGGGGTGCTTGACCTCGCAGGCGGACGCGGGCAACCTGCCGACAATGGCACTCTCGGATCGGGACCGGGCGATCCTCGATTTCGAGCGGGCGTGGTGGTCGGAGACGGGCACCAAGGAGGCCGCCATTCGAGCCCGTTTCGACCTGTCGCCGACGCGCTACTACGAG
Organism: Acidimicrobiales bacterium; assembly: GCA_035947635.1. GTDB lineage: Bacteria > Actinomycetota > Acidimicrobiia > Acidimicrobiales > AC-14 > DASZJY01. Next base: position 1,751 of record DASZJY010000052.1, read on the forward strand.
CTCCTCCGGGCTCTCGTGGGCTCGCCCGACGCCGACGAGTACGACCCCCTGGTCGTGCGCCGCCTGCGCCGCTCCCAGTCCCAGCGACGTCGTGCCCGGCTGGAGGGCCGTCCGGCCAGCCAACCCCCCGGCCGGTGAGCCGTCGTCCGCCCTCCGCCCGAGGAACGGGCGACAGCCTCGGGGGTTCGAGCGCTCGAGGCATCGCCCTGTTGGCCGTCGCCGTGCTCCTGGGCGTCTTCGTCCTCGACCAGACCGACCCCGGGTCGTCGGCCAGTCAATCCACCGAGGACGTCGACGAGCTAACGAGCACCACCGAGGTGTCCGACGAGCCCTCCACGCTCGTGCCGACCACCGCGGCGCGCGCGGTGCGACCGGCGGCCGACGTGAAGGTCCTCCCCGCCAACGGCAGCGGGGTGGCCGGGCTCGGGGGCCGCATCGCCGACCGGCTCAAGGGGCGCGGATACACCAACACCCTGGCGGCCACCAACACGACGAGGGAGGTCTCGTCCAGCTCCGTCGAGTTCAACGGCGACTTCGAGCCCGAGGCCCGGGCGGTGGCCGAGGCGCTCGGGCTGTCTGCGACGGTGGTCAAGGCCCTCGACTCGCCTCCGGTGGCCGACACGCGCGGCGCCGACGTCGTCGTGCTCATCGGGCCCGACCTCAGCGCCGCCGGCGGCACCACGACGACGACGGGCCGCGGCACCACCACCACGACCGGCGCGGGAGCCACGACCAGCACGACCCGCCGCTGACGGCCGCCGGGCGCCGGCACCCCCTTCACGGGTGCAGGCGGCGCGTCTCCGAGCGGACCTCGATGGTGAGCGTGCCGGCGACCGGCGCCACCAGCTCCTCTCGCGCCGCCGGCCTGAGGGTCACCCGGAACTCGCCGCGGGTCACCGTCCGGGCCCGCTCGACGGCGCCGTCGGAGATCGCCCGGGTGGCGGTGCCCTCGCTGATCTCGACGCCCGAGAGGGTGACGTTGCTTCCCCTGAGCGGTGCCGTGCGGGTGAGGGGCACCCGGGTCTCGGCACGGGTCGATGCCACCTTGCGGCCGTCGAGCAGCCCCAGCTCGAGCAACCGCCCCGAACCCGAGATGCGGGCGGGGGCGGCGCCGGGAAGCCCGACGGGGGTATCGATCGTCCAGCGCTCCCCGGGCCGAAGAGGGCGATCGGGTGGGGCGCCCGGGGCGCCCGGGAGGATGTGGGGAAGGGAGCCGGGGCCGAGGACGGTGGGCGGCAGCCCTTCGACGGTCTCGACACCGGCCAGCTGCGCGCCCCGGTCGAAGCGGGCGACGAAGGTCCGGTCGGGCGTCCCCGCCTGCCGGAGCCGGACTTCCACCCTGACCTCGCCGGGCGGGCCCGGGAGCACGGTGTCCTCGGTGATCAGAACGACATCGTCGACCGTCTCCTCGGGTGGGCTGCCGGCCAACCGGATCGTGGTCACCGAGTGGACTCTGACCTCGTGGCGGTAGCGGGTGCCGACCGACGGGCGGAACGAGACCTTCACCGTGTCGGGCGAGCAGGCGGCGAGGAGGCTGCCGACCAAGGCGCCGACGAGGATGGCCCCGGCCGCCCTGCGCACCGCCCCACGGTAGGCCCTGTCCGCCTCCTCTCCCGGTAATAGGGTCGTCGATGGTGCCCTCTTCCGGTGACGAGCGGCTGGCGGCGCTGCGGTCCGACCCGTCGCGGGCGGGGATCTTCTGCGACTTCGACGGCACCCTCTCGGCCATCGTCGACGACCCGAGCCAGTCCCGGCCGGTCGAGGGAGCCGTCGACGTCCTCGCCGCCCTCGCCCGGGCATACGCCCGCGTCGGCGTCGTCTCGGGCCGGCCGGCCGACTTCCTGCTCCGCCATCTGGGCCCGGGGCCCGACGCCGCCCGCGACCTGACCGACGCCGAGCACGGCACCCTCCTGCTCGCCGGCCTCTACGGCCTGGAGGTGGTGCGGGACGGGGAGGTGGTGTCCACCGAGGAGGTCCGCCGCTGGGGCCCGGTGCTCGAGGAGGTCATCGCCCGGTTGAAGGAGGAGGCGCCCGACGGCGTGTCGGTGGAGGGGAAGGGGTTCACGGTGGTGCTCCACTACCGCACCCGGCCCGAGCTGGCCGACGAGGCGCGGGCGCTGGCCGACCGGGAGTCGGAGAGGAGCGAGCTGGTCGTGGGGGAGGGCCGCCAGTCGTTGGAGCTGCGACCACCCCTGGAAACGTCCAAGGGGACGGTCGTGGCCGAGGCGGCGTCGGGGCTGGCGGCCGTGTGCTTCCTCGGCGACGACCACGGCGACCTCACCGCCTTCGATGCCCTCGACGACCTCGCCGAGGCCGGCGCCACGACGGTCAGGGTGGGCGTCGAGAGCGAGGAAGCCCCCGACGAGCTCCTCGAACGGGCCGACGTCGTCGTCGACGGCCCCGACGGGGTCGTGGAGCTGCTGCGAAGCCTCGTTCCCGACGACGACTGACAAGGCCGTCGCCCCCGAGCCGCCGATGACCTCCACCGAAGTGTTCCGGGAATGGTCCGAAACGTCCGTTTCCCGCGAACAATCCGCGCCAGCGCGCCGGCTACTGCGTAGCTGCTCGCCGCTGGTCGTCGAGCCAGTCGCGGGGCTGGCGGAGGTTGGCCGCCTTTCGCAGGGCGTTGGCGTGGTCCGCCCGCTCGGTGGGGCTCATGGTGAGGGCAACGGCCAGCGCCTCCGAGGTGCCGGCGATGTCGTAGGGGTTCACCTCGAGGGCGGCAGCGCCGAGCTCCTCCCAGGCGCCCGCCTCCCGGCTGAGGGCGAGGACGCCGTCGTTCTCGT
>DASZJY010000053.1:0-4301 GCA_035947635.1 Acidimicrobiales bacterium
CCGGTTGAGCGGGTGCGGCGCCGGCGGGCTCCGCGCCCCGGCGCGAGACGGGCTCCTCGGACCGCAGGGCGTGCAGCCTGAGCTCCCGGAGCTCGCCTTCGACCACGCGGACCTCGACCTGGCGGACGTCCTTCCCGACCCACAGAGGCCCAGCTGTCGTGGTGTCGCGATGCTCGCGGGAGCCGGGGTCGGGCCCCTCGAAGGGACTTCCGTGCACGGAGGTCCAGTCGCCCCAGCCGCCCCGGTCCTTGGCCCGGACCTCGACCGCCCCCTCGGTGCGCCCTCGCCACTCGAAACCGACGAGCTGAGTGGGCTGACCGGTCTCGACCGACTTCCTCCAGCCGCTGCGGACCGGCTCGCGGGCGAGGGTCTGGACCTTGTCGGAGACGGCCGGGGAGGGATCGGGGCGCGCCGGGGGGACGACCAGACCGGTCGTGACCAGGCTGGCCACGGCGGCGGCCGGGACCGTCCTGGCCAAGAGGCGTCGAAGGGCTCGGAGAGGTCTGGAGGTCATGTGCTCGGCCAAGGGGCGCGGCGGGCGCCGGGGAAGCTTGGCGGGCGCGCCATGTTGCCAACTCATCGCCGGACTGTCGAGTCAGCGGGTCGCACCGGCGCCGCGCCTGCGACCTGCGAGTAGGTTCGCCCGTCGTGATCGTCACCCTGGCAGGCGGGGTGGGTGCCTCGCGGTTCCTGCGCGGACTGCTCGCGGTCGTCGGTCAGCCGTCGGTGACCGCGGTCGTCAACACCGGCGACGACGTCGTCCTCCACGGCCTGCGCGTCAGCCCCGACCTCGACACCGTCACCTACGCCCTCGCCGGCGTCGCCGACGCCGACCAGGGATGGGGGCTGGCGGGCGAGAGCTGGACGGTCATGGACGCGCTCGAGCGGTTCAAGCCTGCCGCCCCTGCCTCGTCGGCTGCGGGGGCGACCTGGTTCCGACTCGGCGACCGGGACCTGGCCACCCATCTCTACCGGACCCAGCGCCTCCGCGAGGGTGTGCCCCTGTCGGAGGTCACCGCCGAGATCGCTCGCGCCTTCGGCCTCGGTTGCCGCCTCGTGCCCATGACCGACGACCGGGTCGAGACCCGCGTCGAGGTCCACGGACAGGGGGAGATCGGCTTCCAGGAGTACTTCGTCGCCCACCGCCACGCCGTGCCCGTTCGGTCGGTGCGCTTCGCCGGCGCCGAGGCCGCCCAGCCCGCTCCTGGCGTGGTGGAGGCCATCGGGGCGGCCGACCGGGTCGTGATCGCCCCCTCGAACCCCGTCCTCTCCATCGGCCCGGTGCTGGCCGTGGCCGCCATCGACGAGGCGGTGGCGGCGAGGCGGGAGCACGCGGTGGCTGTCTCCCCCATCGTGGCGGGCGCCGCCCTGCGGGGGCCGGCGGCCCGCCTCCTCGCCGAGCTCGGGCACGAGTCCTCGGTGGTCGGTGTGGCCCGGCTGTGGGCGCCGTGGGTCGCCACCCTCGTTGTCGACGAGGCCGACGCCGCCCTGGCCGACGCGGTGGAGGAGGAGGGCGTGCGCTGCGTCGTGGCGCCCACAGTCATGCGCACCCCGGGTGACGCCGCCGCCCTGGCCCGAACCGTCGTTGCCGTCGCCGGCGTCCCCGGCACCCGCCGGTGAGGGCGCTCACCGTCCTTCCCGTCCTCGGCATCCCCGAAGTGCGCGCCGGCGACGTCCTGGCCGAGCTGGTGGCGGCACGGGCCGAGCTAGCCGACGGCGACGTGGTTGTCGTCACCCAGAAGGTGGTCTCCAAGGCCGAGGGCCGGATGGTCGTGCTCGACGCCTCCGACCTCGCCGGTCGTGCCGCCCTCGTGGACGCCGAGTCGGTCCGGGTGCTTCGCCGGCGGGGCGAGCTGGCGGTCGCCGAGACCCGTCACGGCTTCGTGTGCGCCAACGCGGGCGTCGACCTGTCGAACGTGCCCCGCGGCCAGGCCGCCCTGCTCCCCCTCGACCCCGACCGCTCGGCGCGCCGCATCCGCGACGGGCTGCGGGCCCGGGCGGGCGTGGAGGTGGCCGTCGTGGTGTCCGACAGCTTCGGCCGGCCGTGGCGCCGGGGGGTCACCGACGTCGCCATCGGCTGCGCGGGGGTCGCCGCCGTCGTCGACCTCCGGGGCACGGCCGACTCGACCGGCCGCATGCTCACGGTCACCGAGGTGGCGGTGGCCGACGAGCTGGCCGCCGCCGCCGAGCTGGTCATGGGCAAGTCGGCAGGCGTCCCGGCGGCGGTGGTGAGAGGGGTCGACCCCGAGTGGCTGCGGGAGGGATCGGTGAAGGCCGAGATCGTGCGGCCCCCGCAGGAGGACCTCTTTCGGTAGTTCCGAGCAACCTCCGGTTGCGAGGCGAACGACTAGGCCAGCTGGAAGCTGGTGGCGATGCGGTCGAGGTCGGGGCTCTCACCGACGAGCGTGAGGATGTAGGCCTTGCCCCGCCGGACGACGTAGTACTGCGACTCCCGGAGCTGGACGACGCCGCCGGCCTCGCTCGGGAAGGGCAGGAGGAAGCGCTGACGGACGGCCGAGACCCCGTCCACGGTGACCTCCTCCTTCTGCAGCTCCGTGGCGCCCGTACCCCGCAGCTGGATCGCCGCCTGGGTGGCGATCTCGTCCGGCTCGGAGTCGGCGGGCAGGACGATGAGGTTCACGGTCGAGCCGGTGGCGGGGTCGACGACCGCCGCGTTGGCGCCGTTGCGCACCACCGACTTCAACTGGGTGAGGGCGGGCCCCACCCTGTCGCTCTCCTGGCGAACCTTGTCAGCGGCGGCATCGAAGCTGCCTACGTCGAGCGGCAGCTGGCGCCAGGACTCCGGCACGCTGACGGCGAACCCCGCGTTGGCGTCCGACACGACGGTGAAGCCCGGCAGTGACGGTGAGTCGAGGGCGCGAGCGGGCTCCTCGTCGTCGTCCGAACCGCAGGAGACCAGGGCGACGATCGCCACCACCGCGACCAGCCACCGGCGTGGGCTCACCGGGTACCTGCTGCAGCCCGGTCACGGAACCAGCGCAGCACCCGGCCGGTGCCCACTTCCAGCGAGGTCCATGGCTGCCAGCCCAGCTGCAGGGCGGCCCGCCCGGGATCGAGGGCGGACCGGGCCAGCTCGCCCGGTCGGGGAGGGGCGTAGCGGGCGCCGGTGGTCACGCCCGCCAGCTCGGCCATCACCCCGTAGAGCTGGTTCACCGAGACCTCGACGCCCGTGCCCACGTTCACGAGCAGACCGTCGCCCTTCGACGCGGCCCGGGCGAAGGCGTCGACGACGTCGTCCACGAAGACGAAGTCGCGCGTCTGGCGGCCGTCACCGAAGATCGTGCACTGCTGGCCGGTGAGCAGCAGGCCGGCGAAGATGGCGACGACCCCGGCCTCCCCGTGCGGGTCTTGGCGGGGCCCGTAGACGTTGCCCAGGGCCAAGGCCGTGTACTCGACGTTGTGGAGCTCGCGGTAGGCGGCCAGGTAGTCGCCGCCCGCCTTCTTGGACACGCCGTACGGCGACAGGGGCCGCTGGGGAGCCGTCTCCCGGACGGGGAGCTCCTTGGGCTCCCCGTACAGCGTGCCGCCACTGGCGGCGAAGACGACCTTGCGGGTGCCCGCGACGCGCGCCCCTTCGAGCACGTTGATGGTGCCCAGGACGTTCACCTCGGCGTCGAAGGCGGGCTTCTCGACCGAGACCCGGACATCGGCCTGGGCGGCGAGGTGGAACACCACCTCGGGTCGGCGGTGGTCCATGAGCTCGAGCAGCCCCGGCGAGCGGATGTCGAGGCGGTGGAACGACACCTCGTACGCCGGGTTCGAACGGGCCTCGGCCAGGTTGGCCAACGAGCCGGTGGAGAGGTCGTCGACCACGTCGACCGAGTGCCCCTCGGCCAGCAACCGGTCGACGAGGGTCGAGCCGATGAAGCCGGCCCCGCCCGTCACCATGGTTCTCACGGCTGCGGGCTTCCCCACCGGAGTTTCGTGCGATCGACCCCGCGGTGGGCGGGCCCATCGCCCAAACGTCGGAAGGCGGCCACGTCCATGTCGGTCAGTCGTCGCCGGGGAGGCGCACGCCGTGGAGGTGAGCGCCCGCCTCGACCTCGACGTTGGGACCGACGACCGTGAGGCCCGAGAGCGACGCCTTCTCGCCGACCACCGCCTGCTCGCCGAGGAGGCACAGCTCGACCGTGGCGTCGGCCCGCACGACCGCCCCTGGCAGGAGCACCGACTCGCGGACGCGGGCTCCCTCGTGCACCCGGGCGCCGGCGCCGATCACCGACTGCTGGACCGTCGCCCCGCTCTGCACGTACGCCGCCGTCCCGATCAGGGCGGGCCCC
>DASZJY010000054.1:0-6219 GCA_035947635.1 Acidimicrobiales bacterium
GACGCCGACCGAGACGGGTTCGTCCTCGGCGAGGGCGGGGCCGCACTCGTCCTCGAGGAGCTGGAGCACGCCCGGGCCCGGGAGGCCCCGGTCCTCGCCGAGGTCGCCGGGTGGGGTTCGAGCTCCGACGCCCACCACCTCACCGCCCCCGACCCCCGAGGCGCGGGCGCCGCCGCCGCCATGCGGGCGGCCCTTGCCGACGCCCACGTGCCCTCCGAGGCGGTCGGTTACCTCAACGCCCACGGGACGTCGACCCAGCTCAACGACCGCACCGAGGCGCTGGCCATCCGCGAGGTGGTCGGCACCACAGTCACCGTCTCCTCGACCAAGGGGGTGACGGGGCACCTGCTGGGCGCCGCCGGCGCGGCGGAGGCGATCGCCTGCGTGCAGGTGCTGGCCACCGGGCTGGTGCCACCGACGGCGAACCTCCACCATCCCGATCCCGACTGCGGTCTCGACCTGGTGACCGGCGAGGGGCGCGAGGAGAAGGTCGACGTGACGATGTCGAACAGCTTCGGCTTCGGTGGCCACAACGTGACCCTCGTGCTGCGGCGGGCGTGACGCCGACCCGGGGAACGGGCGGCGGGGTCAGCCTCGGCGCCGGCCCTTGCGGCCGAAGGCGATCACCCGCCGCCCACCGTTGGTCCCACCCTGGGGCGACGTCCCCGACGCCTGCCGCCCTTGTCGCGAACCCCTCGGCGGCGCCGGTTCTGGCTGCCTGTCGGGCGCGGGCGGGGGGCCGAGACGGGTCACCCGCCGGTAGCGAGCCTGGTACTCGGCGATGCGGGTGCTCAGACGATCGAGGCCCTCGGCGAAGCCGGCTAGGGCGTCCCATCCCTCGTCGGTGAGCTCGTAGGTGCGGCGAGCGGGGCCGGCGGCGGACGCGTCCCACGTCGACACCACCAAGCCGGTCTCCTCCAGGCGCCGCAGCGTCTGGTAGAGCGGGCCCGGACCGCCCCAGTCGAAACCGAACGGCTTCAGCCGCTCGACCAGGTCGTAGCCGTGCCCCGGACGCTCAGCGAGCAGCAGGAGGAGGCATGGACGAAGGAGAGCCCGGGGGTGGGAAAGGTCGTCCTCGAGTCTGGCCATCGTCCGCCTCCGCCGCGCCGAACGTTCAGGTAGATGCAGAGACTCTATAGCACCATTCCACTCAGCGGAAAGGCACAATGGGGGTGCTGTCTCAGACAGGAGAGTGCTTGACCTGGCCCCGAGGGCCAGGTCATACGGTGGCCATGACCGAGGAGGGCGCGTGGACGGTTCGGACGAGCAGCTTCGACACCCGAGTGTGCTCATCGGTCCCCTGCTCCTGCTCCTCCTGGCCGAGGAGCCCGGGCACGGGTACGACCTCATCGAACGCCTGAGGTCCACCGGATTCGAGCACCGGGCCGGGTCGCTCTACCGGGAGCTCCGCCGCCTGGAGGAGGACGGCCTGGTCACGTCGTACTGGGAGGCGTCTCAGACGAGGGGCCCCGCCCGACGGGTGTACGAGCTGACCTACGACGGCCGGCGAGCGCTGCGGGCCTGCGCCGCCAGCGCCGAGGACCTCACCCGTACCTTGGCGGACTACGTCGACCGGTGCGCGGTGGTCGCCCGTCCGGGTCGTCCTCGCGGCAGGCGGATGGCCGGGGTGGCCCACCGCCGGCCCGCGCCCACCTGAGCTACTCGCTGTCGCCGAGCGCCATCAGCACACGGTCGACCTGCTGCTGCTTGCGCAGGATGACGTGCTCCATGAGGTGCTCGAGGGCCTCCGAGCGGGCCTCCTGACCGGTGGCGGGGATGACCGCGTGCAGGGCCTCGAGCGCCTCGTCCTCGCAGTCGACGAGGATGCGCCCGGTCTCGGCGGCGTCGTCGCTCCACTGGATGGGCGCCACCTCGGTGGGCGGCTGCCCGCCCAGTGCCACAACCTTCTCGACCAACCGGCGCGCGTCGTCGAGCTCGGCTCCCGCCCACTCCCGGCACAGGTCGGCGAACGCGATCTGGTCGAGCCCCCTCACCGATCCGGCCGCCATGGTGTAGAGCAACGCCGACCGGTACTGCAGCCGCAGCGCCCTCTTCAGCAGGTCGATGACCGCTCCGGTGTCCATCTGCTCGTCGCTCATCGGCGGGAAACCTAGTCCCCGCCGTCGCTCCCCCGGAGTTACTCGGAGCGCCTCATCCCTGAGAAGGAGAAGCGGCACCCCCAGCCGGCGGTTCCTCCCGAGGGCGCGTTCCTTTAGCGTCTGGGGATGTGATCGAGCGGTGGCGCAGGGCCGACCCGTTCGTCGTCGACGGCCTGCTGGCCCTGTTCTGCGCGACGGTGACGATCGCCACCGTCGCGGCCGCCGACGAGCCCCACGACGGGTCGGAGATCAACCCTTTGGTGGTCGCCCTGCTGCTGGGCCAGACCCTCCCGGTGGCATGGCGCCGGCGGCGGCCGGTGCTGGCGTGGGCGGTGTGCGGCGCGGCCACCGCCGTCTACGGGGTCGGCGAGTTCCCCGACACCGTCCTCGACCTGGGCCCTCTCATCGTGGTCTTCAGCGTCGCCGCCCACTGCCGGCGGCGCACGGCCACCGTCCTGGGAGTCGCCACCGCCCTGACCCTCGCCCTCTCGCTGCTGATCGCCGGCGACGCCAGCACCGAGGACGTGGCGTTCAACGTCCTCGTCTTCGGGGTGGCGTGGGTGCTCGGGGAGAACCAGCGCACCCGCCGGGCGTACACCGCCGAGCTGGAGGACAAGGCCGCCCGTCTGGAGCGGGCGCGAGCGGAGGAGGCGGCTCGGGCGGTCGCCCAGGAGCGGGCCCGGATCGCACGCGAGCTCCACGACGTGGTGGCCCATCACGTGAGCATGATGGTCGTGCAGGCCGAGGGCGGCGCCAGCGTGCTGGAGACGTCGCCCGAGCACGCCGGGCGGGCGTTCGACGCCATCGGCGCCGCGGGTCGCCAGGCGATGGCCGAGATGCGACGGGTCCTCGGAGTCCTGCGCGAGAACGGCGACGAGCACGGGGACGCCGAACGCGCCCCGCAGCCCGGTCTCGACGCGGTCGGAGAGCTGGTCGAGGGCGTGCGCCGGGCCGGCCTCCCCGTCGAGCTGAGGGTCGAGGGCCGGCCCCGGCCACTTCCCACCGGCCTCGACCTCTCCGCCTACCGCATCGTCCAGGAGGCCCTCACCAACACCCTGCGCCACGCCAGGGCGGGCCGGGCGACGGTCACCGTCCGCTATGCCGTCGAGCACCTCGAGCTCGAGGTCGCCGACGACGGGCAGGGCCCGCCACCAGCCCTTGCTGAGGGCGGGGCGGTCAACGGCCATGGCCTCGTAAGCATGCGCGAGAGGGTCGCCCTGTTCGGCGGCCGCCTGGAGGTCGGCGAGCGGGACGGCGGGGGCTTCGCCGTTCTCGCCCACCTCCCCACAGGTCGCTGAGAGCCGTGACCGAGCCGATCCGCGTCCTCGTCGCCGACGACCAGGCCCTCGTGCGGGCCGGCTTCCGCATGATCCTCGACGCCCAGCCCGACATCTCGGTGGTCGCCGAGGCGGCCAACGGACGCCAGGCGGTGGAGGCGGCCCGCCGGGTGCAGCCTGACGTGACGCTGATGGACATCCGCATGCCCGAGATGGACGGGCTGGAGGCCACCCGCCACCTGGCCGGGCCGGGCGCCGAGACACCCCGCCGCGTGCTGGTGCTGACGACCTTCGACCTCGACGAGTACGTCTACGACGCGCTTCAGGCGGGAGCCAGCGGGTTCCTGCTGAAAGACGTGGGGCGGGAGGAGCTGGTCCACGCGGTCCGGGTGGTCGCCGCCGGTGAGGCCCTCCTGGCGCCGTCGGTGACCAAGCGTCTGATCGCCGAGTTCGCCCGTCAGCGCCCGGCGTCGTCCCCCTCGCCCCCCCGGCTGGAGACGCTCACCGGCCGGGAGCGGGACGTCTTCGACCTCGTGGCCCGTGGCCTCTCCAACGCCGAGATCGCCCAGGCGCTGGTCGTGGGCGAGGCGACGGTGAAGTCACACGTCGCCCACATCCTCATGAAGCTCCACCTGCGCGACCGCATCCAGGCCGTGATCCTGGCCTACGAGGTGGGGCTCATCCGCCCCCGACCGTGACGCCGTCGGCCTCGTCTTGGGCCGAGGACGCGGAGGCCGATGGATGGCCGGCAAAAAAGGCGACCGTGCGGGCCAGGCCTTCCTCGAGGCTCACCTTGGGCTCGTACCCCAGGCGCGCCCGCGCCGCCGAGGTGTCGGCGCTGGAGTGGCGGATGTCGCCGGGTCGGGGGTCGACGTGGACGGGGCGGGGCTCGACGCCGAGGATCCCGCCCAAGATGTCGAGCATCTCGAGCAGGGTCACCTCGCGGAGGCCGCCAATGTTGTAGACGTCGCCACGGCAGTACTCGGCGGGCGCGATCGCCGCCGACATGTTCACCGCCACAACATCGTCCACATAGGCGAACGCCCGGCTCTGGCCGCCGTCGCCGTGCACGGTCGGCGACCCGCCGGTGGTCAGGGCGTCGATGAACAAGGGGATCACCGCCGCGTAGGCGGAGTCGGGACGCTGGCGAGGGCCGAACACGTTGAAATAGCGCAGCGACACCGTGCTCAGGCCGTAGAGCTCGGCGAAGACCGTGCAGTACAGCTCGCCTGCCAGCTTGGTGACGGCGTACGGCGAGCGGGGGTGGACGGGCGACGACTCGGGCGTCGGCCGCTCCTTCGCCCCTCCGTAGACGCTGCTCGACGACGCGTAGACGACCCGCTGGACACCGGCGTCGAGCGAGGCCTTGAGGACCGTCAGCGTGCCGTGCGTGTTGGCTCGGTCCGTCTCGAGGGGGTACTCGACGGAACGGAGCACGGCCCGGTGAGCGGCATGGTGGAACACCACGTCGGCGCCCGCCACCGCCCGGGCGACCGCGCTTTCGTCGGCCACGTCGCCGACGATGAGGTCGGCCTCGGCGGGGACGTTGTCGGCGTAGCCGGTGGACAGATCGTCGAGGACGCAGACGGAGTGACCGGCAGCCAGCAGGGCGTTGGTCAGGTTCGACCCGATGAAGCCGGCGCCGCCCGTGACCAGCGCCCTCACCGCGGCCGCTCGCGAAGCGTCGGATGCGACCCGATCAGGTGGCGGTTCATAGAGGGTCGAGTCTCGCACGCGTGGAGGGGAGCCGGCGGGCACCGGCGGTAGAATGCTCCGCACCCGCCCGGAGTTGGGCCGGGAGGGGGACTCGCGAGGATGGCGAACACGACGAACGAGCTGCGATCCCTCGGTGCCGACGTCTCGCGCCTCGAAAAGGGCCTCACCATCTGGCTCACCGGCCTGCCCTCGTCGGGGAAGACGACGATCGCGGCCGCCCTGCACGCCCGACTGCGCACGACCGGGTTGCGCACCGAGCTGCTCGACGGCGACATCGTCCGCACCCACCTGGCGCGCGACCTGTCCTTCTCCCGCGAAGACCGGATCGAGAACATTCGCCGGGTGGGCTTCGTCGCCCACCTGCTCAGCCGCAACGGCGTGGTCACCGTGTGCGCGCTGATCTCGCCTTACCGGGAGGCGCGCGACGAGGTACGGGCGCTGCACGGGCCCCGGTTCTTCGAGGTCTACGTCTCCACGCCCTCGGCGGTGTGCGCCACCCGCGACGTCAAGGGCCTCTACGCCAAGCAGCGGGCCGGCGAGCTCTCCGGCCTCACCGGCGTCGACGACCCCTACGAGCCGCCGCTGTCACCCGAGTGGGTCATCCCCGCCCACCTCCAGTCAGTCGAGGAGTCGGTCGACGACCTCTGGCAGGCGCTCGTCGGCGGGGCCGCTCGGTGAAGACGGCGGCGCTCGGTCCCGGGCACCGTTACGAGCTCTCCCACCTCGAGGAGCTCGAGTCGGAGGCCATCTTCATCATGAGAGAGGTGGCGGGCGAGTTCGAGCGCCCGGTGCTGCTCTTCAGCGGCGGCAAGGACTCGGTGGTGCTGCTGCACCTGGCCCAGAAGGCCTTCCGCCCGGGGCGGTTCCCGTTCCCGGTGATGCACGTCGACACCGGGCACAACTTCCCCGAGGTGCTCGAGTTCCGCGACCGGCGCATGAGAGAGCTGGGCGAGCGGCTCATCGTCGCCAGCGTGCAGCAGTCCATCGACACGGGCCGGGTGGTCGAGGACACGGGCCCCAAGGCGTCGCGCAACCGGCTGCAGACGACGACCCTCCTCGACGCCATCGCCGAGCACGGCTTCGACGCGTGTTTCGGCGGCGCCCGCCGCGACGAGGAGAAGGCGCGC
>DASZJY010000055.1:0-2885 GCA_035947635.1 Acidimicrobiales bacterium
CCCCTTCGACCCGGGGCGCGACGGCTTCGTGATCGGCGAGGGTGCCGGGTTCCTCGTGCTGGAGCGCCTCGACAAAGCCGAGGCCCGCGGCGCTCATCTCTGGGCCGAGCTGGTCGGCTACGGCCGCAACGCCGACGCCTACCACGTCACCGCCCCTTCGCCCGGGGGCGTGGGCGCGGCCGCCTGCATGGAGCTGGCCCTGGCCGACGCCGGGCTGCAGCCCTCCGACGTCGCCCACGTCAACGCCCACGGCACGTCGACCCCGCTCAACGACGCGGCGGAGGCCGAGGCCCTCGTCAAGGTCTTCGGTGAGAACGGCCCGCCGGTCACCTCGATCAAAGGGGCGGTGGGGCACCTCATCGGCGCCGCCGGGGCGGTCGAGGCGGTCACGTCCGTGCTCTCGCTGCGCGACGGCGTGGTGCCGCCCACCGCCAACCACGACCGCACCGACCCCGAGCTGGCCATCGACGTCGTCGCCGGCGAGCCCCGCCAGGTAGCCGCTGGCCCCGTGGTGTCCAACTCCTTCGGCTTCGGCGGGCACAACGCCACCCTGGTCCTGGCGCCTCCTGCCTGAGCAGGACGCCGGGGGCGCCCCGAGGAACGGTGACGTCGACGATGGGTGAGCCCGCGGTCCCGGTCGCGTCGGGCCGGGGCGGTGCCGTCACCGCCGGGCTGGCCGAGATCGACGATCGACGGGTGGCCCGCTTCACCCTCGCCGGGGGCAAGCACCGAGGTGCGATCGGCCCGGTCGAGGGCGACGTCATGGAGCGCCTCATCCGGGTGGCGCTCGACCTCGGCGTCCCCGTGGTCGGGGAGCTGGCCACGTCGGGGGCCGACGTACGCGAGGGCCTGGCGTCGCTCCATGCCTGGGGCCGGGTGGCCGCCGTCCTCAGCCGAGCCTCTGGCGCGGTGCCGGTCGTCCTGGCGGTCACGGGCCCGTGCGTGTCGGGGCCGGCTCTGCTCCTGGGCATGGCCGACCACGTGGTCATGACCACCGACGCCTACGCCTACGTCTCCGGTCCCAAGGCAGTCGCCGAGTTCACGGGGAGGGCCACGACCAGAGAGGCGTTGGGCGGTGCCCCGGTGCACGACTCGCAGAGCGGGCTGGCGTCTCTCGTCGTCGCCGATGACACCGAGGCGCAGTACGCGGTCGCCGACCTCCTGTCGTACCTGCCGTCGAACTACCTGGACGACCCGCCGTTGGCGGCGTGCACCGATCCGGTCGACCGGGCCTGTCGGGCCGCGGCCGAGGTCGTGCCCTCCCGGGCCACCTCCTCCTATGACATGCGGGTCGTGATCACCGACGTCCTGGACCACGAGTCGTTCCTCGAGGTCCGGGCCGCCTACGCCCCCAACGTGGTCACCGGTTACGGGCGCCTCGACGGCGTGCCCGTGGGGGTCATCGCCAACCAGCCGTCGCAGAAGGCGGGCACCCTCGACATCGAGGCGTCCCGGAAGGCGGCCCGCTTCGTCCAGGCCTGCGACGCCTTTGGGCTGGCCCTCCTCACGTTCGTCGACAGCCCCGGCTTCCAGCCCGGGCGCGACATCGAGTGGCGGGGGATGATCCGCCACGGCGCCGAGCTGGTGCACGCCTATGCGGCCGCCACCGTGCCCCGCCTGTGCGTGGTCGTACGCAAGGCCTACGGCGGCGCCTACATCGTGATGGACTCCCGCGGTCTGGGCAACGACCTGTGCGTGGCCTGGCCGGCAGCCGAGATCGCGGTGATGGGCGCGCCCGGGGCCGTCGCCGTCCTCCACGGTCGCAAGCTCGGCGCCATCGACGACGATGAGGGACGGGCCCGCGTCCAGGCCGAGCTCGAGGCCGACTTCGCCGAGCGCCACTGCACCCCGGCGATCGCCGCCGAGCGGGGCTACGTCGACGAGGTCATCGACCCGGCGGACACCCGCCGCGTCGTCGTTGCCGGATTGCTCGCCCTCCGGTCGAAGCGCGCGACCCCCGCCGGCACGGCCCGCCATACCAACACGCCGCTGTGAGCGAGCCGTCATGAGCGAGGACCCCTCGATGCTGTTGCAGGGCAAGCGGCTGGTGGTCACGGGCGTGCTGGCCGACTCGTCCATCGCCTTCGCCGTCGCCCGCCTGGCCCAGGAGCAGGGCGCCGAGATCGTGCTGACGTCGTTCGGTCGGGCCATGCGTCTCACCGAGCGGGCGGCCAAGCGGCTGCCCGCGGAGCCCGAGATCCTCGAGCTCGACGTCACCAACCCCGAGCACCTCGACCGGCTCACCGAGGCCCTGCGCTCCCGGTGGGGAAGGGTCGACGGCGTCCTTCACGCGGTGGCCTTCGCCCCCGAGGCCTGCCTGGGCGGTGACATCCTCCGGGCCGGCTGGGACGACGTGGCCACCACCCTCCACGTGTCCGCCTTTTCGCTGAAGTCCCTCGCCGGAGCGGTGCTGCCGTTGATGGAGTTCGGGGGCGGGTCGATCGTGGCCCTCGACTTCGACGCCCGTCAGGCCTGGCCGGCCTACGACTGGATGGGCGTGGCCAAGGCCGCCCTCGAGTCCACCGCCCGCTACCTGGCGCGCGACCTGGGCCGCCACCACATCCGGGTCAACCTGGTGTCGGCCGGCCCGCTGCGGACGCTGGCGGCCAAGGGCATCGGCGCCGGCTTCGACGACATCGAGGAGACCTGGAACGGGAGGGCCCCCCTCGGGTGGGACAGCCGCGACGCCGCGCCCGTCGCCCGGGCCTGCGTGGCCCTCCTCTCCGACTGGTTCCCGGCCACGACCGGGGAGATGATCCACGTTGACGGCGGCTTCCACGCCATCGCCGCACCTCTGGAGGCCCCCACGGAGGCCCAGGAGCCCGAGCGGCCCCTCGAGCGGGAAGGCGAGGGCTAGCGTGACCGGGATGGCCCGACTCCAGCCC
>DASZJY010000056.1:0-2808 GCA_035947635.1 Acidimicrobiales bacterium
GGCACGCTCGCCGTCTCCGAGGGGAACGAGTTCCGAGAGGCGGCGAAGCGCACCAGCCGGTTCACGACCTTCACCGCCACGGCGCGGGAGCAGGCTGGAGAGAAGTCGGGAGCGGTGCAGGCGGTCCGCGGCGTGCTCGACCTGGTGTCGCGCAATGGCGACCCGATGCTGGCGTGGACGAACGCGCCATGGCCCTACCTCGACGTCCGCCGCGTCGCCGCCGGCCGGTTCATCTGGAAGGGCTTCCTCCTCGGGGAGATCTACCTCGGCGGGACCGGCCCGCAGTACGTCCTGCCCCACACGTGGGACTGGTTTCGCGAGGACGTCCGCCGGTCCAATCCCGTCGCCTTCGTCAAGACGGATGGCGACCCCGCGGACGGCACGCCGTTCGCCGACCTCGTCAACCGCCAGTTCCAGCTCGTCTACTCGGGCGCACAGCCCGTCTACCTCCGCAACGACGTCGCCCGTGGGGTGCTCTCGGGGCCGACGACCGACCCCTGGAACCCGTCGGCGGGCACCCCTGCGGGTGCTGGTTGGAGCCTGAGCCAGGGCACGGTCACGTACCGCGGCAACCCCGGCGCGGGGTCGAGTGACGCCGTTCCCCTCGTCGGTCGAAGCTGCGTCAGGATCGACGGCACCGCCCGCACGGAGGACGGATCCCTCCCGGCCTTCGAGGTGCGTTTCGAGAACAGCGGCGCCGACCCGGGGGGGGACCTCAAGGAGGAAGCGCTCCACCTGAAGCTCCAAGGAGACAAGGCGAGCTCCGGGAGCGAAGCGGTCGATTACGAATCCATCCCCTCCGGCGTGCAGGCGGGCGGCGCCGAGCCGGTCCGGTTCTCGCTGGTGATCGGGCGCCGCGCCGCCGCCCTGGTGGTGGGCGACCAGATACGGGCGGCGGTCCGGGTCCCGGCCTCGGTCACGGCATCGTTGAGCTCGTCGGGGAGCTCGCTCGTGGTCTCCGACCTGCGAATGGGTGGAGCGCCGCCGGTCGCCGGCTGTTGATCGACCGCCCCGCGGCGGCTTCGACCGTGGGGCCCGCCGGTAAGCTGGCCCCATGTCTGTCCTGTCCAAGGTCCTCCGCGCGGGTGAGGGCAAGAAGCTCAAGGCGCTGCGGACGCTGGTGCCCGACATCAACGCCGTCGAGCCCGAGATCCAGTCCCTCTCCGACGACGACCTCCGGCACAAGACGGTGGAGTTTCGCGAGCGGCTCGACAAGATCGCTCCCGAGGACGTCGACGAGGCCCTCAACGAGCTGCTGATCGAGGCCTTCGCCGTCGTCCGGGAGGCGGCCCGGCGGGTGATCGGTCAGCGCCACTACGACGTGCAGCTGATGGGCGGGGCCGCCCTCCACTTCGGCTGGATCGCCGAGATGAAGACGGGCGAGGGCAAGACTCTCGTGTCCACCCTGCCCGCCTACCTCAACGGCCTTTCGGGCCGCGGCATGCACATCGTCACCGTCAACGACTACCTGGCCAAGCGCGACGCCGAGTGGATGGGCCAGATCCACCGCTGGCTGGGCCTCACCGTGGGCCTCGTCATCCCCGAGATCGACGATCCCGAGGCCAAGCGCCAGAACTACGGGTGCGACATCACCTACGGCACCAACAACGAGTTCGGTTTCGACTACCTGCGCGACAACATGGCCATGTCTCGCGAGCAGATGGTGCAGCGGGGCCACGTCTACGCCATCGTCGACGAGGTCGACTCCATCCTCGTCGACGAGGCCCGCACGCCGCTCATCATCAGCGGCCGGGTGCAGGACGCCGCCGCCCTCTACCACAAGTTCGCCAGCATCTGCCGCACCCTGCAGCGCGACGTCGACTACGAGGTCGACGAGGAGAAGCGCACGGTCGTGCCCACCGAGTCGGGGATCGAGAAGGTGGAGCGCGCCCTCGGCGTCGACAACCTGTACGACGAGCTCTCCTCCAACTACGTCCACCAGCTCCAGGCCGGGCTGAAGGCCAAGGAGCTCTACAAGCGCGACGTCGACTACGTGGTGCAGCACGGCGAGGTGAAGATCGTCGACGAGTTCACCGGGCGCATCCTCGAGGGCCGGCGCTGGTCAGAGGGCCTGCACCAGGCCGTCGAGGCCAAGGAGCGCACGCGCATCAAGGAGGAGAACCAGACCCTCGCCACCATCACCCTCCAGAACTACTTCCGCATGTACGACAAGTTGGCGGGGATGACGGGCACCGCCGTCACCGAGGCGGGCGAGTTCGCCCACACCTACGACCTGCCCGTCGTGCCCATCCCGACGCACAAGCCGATGATCCGAGCCGACCACGCCGACCTCGTGTACAAGACCGAGGAGGCCAAGTTCAACGCGGTCGTCGAGGACCTGGTCGAGCGGCACGAGAAGGGCCAACCGGTGCTCGTCGGCACTGTCTCGGTCGAGAAGTCCGAGCGCCTGTCGCGCCTGCTCGAGAAGCGGGGCGTCGACCACTCCGTGCTCAACGCCAAGCATCACGAGCGGGAGGCGGTCATCGTCGCCCAGGCGGGGCGACTGGGCGGGGTGACGGTTGCCACCAACATGGCCGGGCGGGGCGTCGACATCCTCCTCGGGGGCAACCCCGAGGGGCTGGCCAAGATGGACCTGGCCGCCGAGGGCGTGAAGCCGGGCAGCGACGGGTACCAGGCCCGCTTCGACGAGCTGATCGCCCGCTACCGCGACGAATGCACGGCGGAGGGCGACAAGATCCGGACGCTGGGCGGCCTTTACGTGCTCGGCACCGAGCGCCACGAGAGCCGGCGCATCGACAACCAGCTCCGCGGCCGGTCGGGCCGCCAGGGCGACCCCGGCGAGAGCCG
>DASZJY010000057.1:0-3027 GCA_035947635.1 Acidimicrobiales bacterium
GGTCTCGACCCAGTCCGCAAGCGCCCCGGGATGTTCATCGGCTCCACCGGGCTCAACGGCCTGCACCACCTCGTCTACGAGGTGGTCGACAACTCCGTCGACGAGGCCATGGCCGGGTACTGCGACCGCATCGACGTCACCTTGCTGGCCGACGGCGGGTGCCGGGTGGCCGACAACGGACGGGGCATCCCCGTCGACCCCCACTCCAACCCCCGCTATCGGGGCAAATCGGCCGCCGAGGTGGTGCTCACCACCCTGCACGCGGGCGGGAAGTTCGGAGGCAACGCCTACCAGGTCTCGGGGGGGTTGCACGGGGTCGGCGTGTCGGTGGTGAACGCCCTGTCCCGACGGCTCGAGCTCGAGATCGACCAGCACGGCAAGCACCACCACATGACCTTCGTCGACGGGGGCAAGCCGCTGGGGCGCCTCGAGGTCACCGGCAAGGCGCCCCGCGGACGCACCGGCACCACCGTCACCTTCTGGCCCGACCCCAAGATCTTCGAGTCCGAGGGCACCGAGTTCCGCGCCCAGACGCTGGTCGAGCGGCTCCAGGTCATGGCGTTCCTCAACCGGGGCCTGCAGATCCGCTTCCGCGACGAGCGCCCCGGCCACGAGCAGGAGCACGTCTTCCACTACACGGGCGGCATCGTCGACTTCGTCCGCCACCTCAACCACGCCAAGGAGCCGTTGTTCAGGCGGGTGGTCCACGTGGAGGCGGCCGAGGCCACCCAGGAGCTGGAGATCGCCCTGCAGTGGAACACGGGTTTCCACGAGGGCATCCACAGTTTCGCCAACGGGATCGCCACCATCGAAGGGGGCATGCACGAGGAGGGCCTGAAGAAGGCCCTCACCAACGTCGTGAACAAGTACGCCAGGGCCAAGGGGCTGCTCAAGGAGAAGGACGACAACCTGCTCGGCGAGGACATCCGCGAGGGCCTCACCGCCATCGTCAGCGTCAAGCTCCGGGAGCCACAGTTCGAGGGCCAGACCAAGGCCAAGCTGGGCAACGTCTCGATCCGCTCGCTGGTCGAGCGCATCACCAACGAGAAGCTGGGCGACTGGCTGGAGGAGCACCCCACCGAGGCCCGTCAGATCGTCAACAAGGCGATCCAGGCGGCGCGCGCCCGGGTGGCGGCCCGCCAGGCCCGGGAGGTCATCCGCCGCAAGACGCTGCTCGAAGGGGCAGGGCTGCCCGGCAAGCTGGCCGACTGCTCGTCCAAGGACCCCAAAGAGTCCGAGCTGTTCATCGTCGAGGGCAACTCGGCGGGCGGCTCGGCCATCTCCGCGCGCGACCCCGTCACCCAGGCGATCCTCCCCATCCGGGGCAAGATCCTCAACGTCGAGCGGGCCCGCGTCGACCGCATGCTCAAGAACACCGAGATCCAGTCGCTGATCTCGGCCATCGGCGCCGGCGTCGGCGAGGAGTTCGACGTCTCCAAGATCCGCTACGACAAGGTGATCATCCTGGCCGACGCCGACGTCGACGGGAACCACATCCGCACCCTGCTGCTGACGTTCTTCTTCCGCCAGATGACGCCGATGGTGGAGCAGAACCACGTGTTCATCGCCCAGCCGCCGCTGTACTCCACTGTCGTGGGCAAGGACAAGGTGTACCTGAAGGACGACATGGAGCGCGAGCGCTACGTCGCCCAGCACCCGGGCAAGAAGGTGGAGTTCCAGCGCCTCAAAGGCCTCGGCGAGATGGACTTCCAGGAGCTGCGCGACACCACCATGGACAAGTCCCGGCGCACCCTGCTCTCCGTGTCGGTCGAGCAGGCCGCTCTGGCCGACGAGGTGCTGGCTGTGCTCATGGGCGACGACGTCGAGCTGCGGAAGCACTTCATCCAGACCAACGCCAAGGACGTGAGGTTCCTCGACATATGAGCGAGGTCCCGTGAGCGACGTCGACATCGGCACCGGCGACGACGGGGGCGGGGGCCAAGGGATCGAGCCGATCGAGCTCCAGGAGGAGATGGAGCAGTCCTTCCTGGTCTACGCCCTCTCCGTCATCACCGCCCGCGCCCTGCCCGACGTCCGTGACGGCCTCAAGCCCGTGCACAGGCGGATCCTCTGGGCCATGTACACCCAGGGCTTCCGGCCCGACCGCAACCACGTCAAGTGCGCTCGCGTCACCGGCGAGGTGACGGCCAAGTACCACCCGCACGGCACCTCGGCGGTCTACGACGCCCTCGTCCGCATGGCCCAGCCGTTCAGCCTCCGCCACCCGCTCATCGACTTCCACGGCAACTACGGCTCACCCGACTTCGAGCCGGCGGCCGAGCGCTACACCGAGTGCCGCCTCGACGCCCTTGCCATGCAGCTCCTCGCCGACATCGACGAGGACACCGTCGACAAGACCCCCAACTACTCGGGTGAGTTCGACGAGCCGGTGGTGCTGCCCGCCCGCGTTCCCAATCTGCTCGTGAACGGCAGCCAGGGCATCGCCGTGGGCATGGCCACCAACATCCCGCCCCACAACCTGGCCGAGGTCATCGACGCCACCCTCCACCTCATCGACCACCCCGAGGCGACCCCCGACGACCTGATGGCTTTCGTGAAGGGGCCCGACTTCCCCACCGGCGGCCTCATCCTGGGCCGGGCCGGCATCATCGAGTGCTACCGCACCGGCCGGGGCTCGGTGCGCATCCGGGCCCGGGCCGAGATCCACGAGGGCCGCCAGAGCGACGAGATAGTCGTCACCGAGCTCCCCTACCAGGTGAGCGTCAACACCGTCGCCACGAAGATCGCCGAGCTGGTGGACACCCGGCAGATCGAGGGCATCCGGGACGTCAAGAACCTCTCGTCCGGCCACTCCACCCCCTTGGTCGTGTACCTCAAGCGCGACGCCAACGCCAACGTCGTGCTGAACAACCTCTACAACCACACGCCGCTGCAGACGAACTTCGCCGTGAACTCGGTGGCCCTGGTCGACGGCGTGCCCCGCACCCTCAACCTGGTCCAGCTGCTCACCGCCTACATCGACCACCAGGTCGAGGTCATCACCCGCCGCTCCCAGTACCGCCTCGG
>DASZJY010000058.1:0-16465 GCA_035947635.1 Acidimicrobiales bacterium
GGCCAGGAGATCCTGAAGCACTGGCTGTACGACGTGTGCGGCTGCCGTCCCCGGTGGACGATGACGTCGATCATCGAGCAGGCGGTCGAGCAGATCCAGGCCCAGGTGGGCAGCGAGAAGGTCATCTGCGGGCTGTCGGGCGGTGTCGACTCGGCGGTCGCCGCCGCCCTGGTGCACAAGGCGGTGGGCGACCAGCTCACCTGCGTCTTCGTGGACACCGGGCTGATGCGAGCCGGGGAGGCCGAACAGGTCGAGGACACCTTCCGCCGCCAGTTCCAGGTCGACCTCGTGCACGTGAAGGCGGCCGACCGCTTCCTCGAGGCGCTCTACGGCATCGAGGACCCCGAGATCAAACGGCGGACGATCGGCAACACCTTCATCCGCATCTTCGAGGAGGTGGCCGCCGACTTCGAGGACGCCGGGTACCTGGTGCAGGGCACCCTCTACCCCGACATCATCGAGTCGGGCACCAGGGACGCCGCCCGCATCAAATCGCACCACAACGTCGGCGGCCTCCCCGAGGACATGCGGTTCGAGCTGGTCGAGCCGCTCCGCAACCTGTTCAAGGACGAGGTGCGGGCCGTCGGCGAGGAGCTGGGCCTGCCCGAGGAGATCGTGTGGCGCCAGCCCTTCCCTGGTCCGGGTCTGGCGGTGCGCATCGTCGGCGCGGTCACGCCCGAGCGCCTCGAGCTCCTTCGCTCCGCCGACGCCATCGTCGTCGAGGAGGTCAAACGGGCGGGGCTGCACCGCGACCTGTGGCAGGCCTTCGCTGTCCTCCTCGCCATCCGGTCGGTCGGGGTAATGGGCGACGAGCGCACCTACGCCCACCCGGTCGTCATCCGGGCGGTCCAGAGCGACGACGCCATGACCGCCGACTGGGCCAGGCTGCCCTACGAGCTCCTCGAGCGCCTCTCCCGCCGCATCATCGCCGAGGTCCCGGGCGTCAACCGGGTGGCTTTCGACATCACCTCGAAGCCCCCGGGAACCATCGAGTGGGAGTGAGCGAGCACGGCGAGCGGGGCCGCCGGCGGTGACACACCCCGCCGGTACGGTGAGCGCGGCCGTGGCCGAGCACTACCTCCTCGCCGACCTCAACCCCGTCCAGCGGGAGGCCGTCACCCATCCGGGAGGGCCACTGCTCATCGTGGCCGGCGCCGGCTCGGGCAAGACCCGGGTCCTCACCCATCGCGTCGCCTGGCTGGTGCGAGAGCTGGGTGTGTCGCCCTTCGAGCTCCTGGCCATCACCTTCACCAACAAGGCGGCCGATGAGATGAAGAGCCGGGTGGCCGCCCTCGTCGGGCCGGTGGCCCGGCGCATGTGGGTCTCGACCTTCCACTCGGCGTGCGTCCGCATCCTTCGGCGCGACGCCCACCATCTCGGGTACGGCTCGTCGTTCACGATCTACGACCAGGCCGACGCCGTGCGACTCACCGGGTACGTCCTCCGCGACCTCGACATCGACGCCAAGCGCTTCCCGCCCCGCGCCGTCCACGCCGTCATCAGCCAGGCCAAGAACGAGGTGGTCGGCGTCGACGACTACGCCGACCGGGCCGGCACCATCTACGAGCGCCGCATCGCCGACGTGTACCGGGAGTACCAGCGCCGCCTGCGCGAGGCCAACGCGATGGACTTCGACGACCTGCTGCTGGTCACCGTCGAGCTCTTTCGCCGCCAGCCCGAGGTGCTGGCTCACTACCAGGAGCGCTTCCGCCACGTACTCGTCGACGAGTTCCAGGACACCAACCGGGCCCAGAACGAGATCGTCGTCCGGCTAGCCCAGAAGCACCGCAACATCTGCGTCGTAGGCGATGCCGACCAGTCGGTCTACAGATTTCGAGGCGCCGACATACGCAACATCTTGCAGTTCGAGGACGCCTTCCCCGAGGCCACCCTCATCGTCCTCGAGCAGAACTACCGCTCGACCCAGACCATCCTCGACGCCGCCAACGCCGTCATCGCCAACAACGCCATGCGCAAGCCCAAGGCGCTCTGGACCGAGCAGATCGGCGGCGAGCTCATCGAGCGCTACTACGCCGAGGACGAGCACGACGAGGCCGGGTGGGTGGTCGACCGCATGCGTCGGCTGCACGACAGCGAGCACTACCGCTGGGGCGACCTCGCCGTCTTCTACCGCACCAACGCCCAGAGCCGGGTGCTGGAGGAGGAGCTCGTCCGCCGCAATGTCCCCTACAAGGTGGTGGGCGGCACCCGCTTCTACGAGCGGCGGGAGGTGAAAGACGCCCTCGCCTACCTGCGGGCGGTGGTGAACCCGTCCGACGAGGTCTCGCTGCGCCGGGTGCTCAACGTGCCCAAGCGGGGCATCGGCGACACCAGCGTCGCCCGCCTGGAAGCCTGGGCGGCGGCCAACGGCCGCACCTTCGACGACGCCTTAGCGCACGCCAAGGAGGCGGGCGTCGGTGGGCGGGCCCTGACCGGCATCGCCGAGCTGGTGGAGCTGCTCGGTGAGCTCCGCGCCGCTGGGGGCGGCCCAGCGGCGATCCTCGAACGGGTGCTCGACCACACCGGCTACCGCGCCGAGCTCGAGGCCGACGGGTCCATCGAGGCCCAGGGCCGGCTCGAGAACCTGTCCGAGCTGGTCGGCACGGCACGGGAGTTCGAGGAGGAGGCCGCCGACGCCGGCGACACGGACGCCCCCGACGCCGACCCGGTGCAGCGGTTCCTCGAGGCGGTCAGCCTGGTGGCCGACGCCGACGAGGCCGATCCCGACGAGTCGAGCGTCACCTTGATGACGCTCCACACGGCCAAGGGCCTGGAGTTCGACGGCGTGTTCATGATCGGCATGGAGGACGGCGTGTTCCCCCACCTGCGGTCGATCGGCGAGCCGACGAGCTGGAGGAGGAGCGCCGCCTCTGCTACGTCGGCATCACCCGGGCACGCCGCCGGCTGCATCTCTCGCACGCGTGGAGCCGGCTGCTGTTCGGGTCCACGCAGTACAACCGGCCCAGCCGCTTCCTCGAGGAGATCCCCGAGCAGCTGACCGCGCTCTCGGAGTCGGCTCGGGCGCGCGACCGGTTTGCCCGCAGCCGCTCCGGTCGCGACCGCATCGTCGACACCGCGACGGGACGGGGCCCCGCTCGCCGGTTCGGGAATCCCGCGCCCGCCCGCACGAGCGGCGCCGAACGCCTGGGCCTGGCCGTCGGCGACGACGTCGTCCACGCCAAGTGGGGCGAGGGCGTGGTGCTCGAGATCGTCGGTTCCGGTGACAGCGCCGAGGCCGTGATCCGCTTTCCGGGGCTGGGCGAGAAGCGGCTCCTCCTCGCCTGGGCCCCCCTGAAGAAGGTGTCGTCCGGTTGATGGTGTGGACCGTCAGCCGGCCGTCGTGGAGGTGACGGCGGCGGTCGACGGGGTCGGCGCCTGAGGGTGGCGGAGGTCGATGACGACCCGGCCTTCGTCGTCGACCGTTGTGGGGTAGGCCACCAGCCCGGCGCCGTCAGGGGGGTACTCCCGCCCGCCGCACCCGTCGACGAACACCCGGCGCTCGGGCTCCCAGCGCACCACGCACCGAGGTGGGGCGCCGGGTGGGTTCACCTCGAAGGTGCGCCAGTCCCCTCCGCCGAGGTGGTTGACGTAGACGTCCCGGCCCCGCCCCAGCGGGTCGGGCAGGAGGAGCGGTCCCTCTTCGGCGACCGTGCCTGCCAGCGGCGTCGCCTGTCCGAGAAGGAAGAGGTCGGGACCGACCCGGTTGCTGCCGCTCCCGGATCCCATGGCGTTGAGCACGACCACGAAGAGAAGCACCCCGACGAGCACGCCTCCCAGCGCCACCATCGCCGCCGCCGGACCGGTGGTGATGGCGGGTCGCTGCCCGAAGGGCCGGACGCCGGGCGGTTTGGGCACCTGCCTAGTATGCGACGGGTGAACCGTCGGTACCGGGTGGTGGTGGCGAAGCCCGGTCTCGACGGTCACGACCGGGGAGCCAAGGTCGTCGTGCGGGCGCTGCGCGACGCCGGGTTCGAGGTCGTCTACACAGGTCTCCACCAAACGCCCGAGCAGGTGGCCGAGACGGTGCTGCAGGAGGACGCCGACGCCCTGGGGCTCTCGGTCCTCTCGGGGGCCCACATGACGCTGTTCCCGCGGGTGCTGGACGAGCTGGGTCAGCGCGGCGTCGACGACGTCGTGGTGTTCG
Source organism: Acidimicrobiales bacterium (assembly GCA_035947635.1). GTDB lineage: Bacteria > Actinomycetota > Acidimicrobiia > Acidimicrobiales > AC-14 > DASZJY01. Next base: position 4,145 of record DASZJY010000058.1, read on the forward strand.
GCGGAGGCATCATCCCGCCGGCCGACGCCGACCGCCTCCGCCACCTCGGGGTGGCGGCGGTGTTCACGCCGGGTACGAGCCTGGCCTCGATAACGGGCTGGCTCGAGACCACCCTCGACGAGCGCGGGGGCCAACGGGATGACGGCTGACCGGCCTCCGGCGGCCCTGGGGCCCGAAGCGCTGATCTGTCACCTCTCGACGCTCCGTCGCCGGGCAGCGCGATAGAACAGCCGTCATCCATGGACCTTTTCGAGTACCAGGGCAAGCAGCTGTTCAACCGCCACGGCGTCGTCGTTCCCGAGGGAGTGGTGGCGGAGACCGCCGAGGCGGCCGTCGCCGGCGGCGAGGCCCTGGGGTACCCGGTCGTCGTGAAGGCCCAGGTTCAGATCGGCGGACGAGGGAAGGCGGGGGGCATCCGCATCGCCACCGACGCCGATGAGGTCCGTGCCCACGCCCTCGCTATGCTCGACCGGCCCTTGCGAGGCCACCTCGTGTCGCTCCTGTGGATCGAGCGGGCGTCCGACATCGCCAGCGAGTACTACGCCTCCTTCACCTTCGACCGGGTGGCCAAGCTCCATCTGGCGATGGTCTCGGCCCGAGGCGGCGTCGACATCGAGGCGGTGGCGGCCGAGGAACCCGACGCCCTCGCGCGCCTGCACGTCGACCCTCTCGACGGGTTGCGCGAGGGCGACGCCCGGCGCCTTGTCGAGCAGGCCGGCCTCGATCCGCGGGCAGCCGACCAGCTCACCGAGGTCATCCTCGGGCTCTGGAAGGTGTACCGGGACGGCGACGCCGAGCTCGTGGAGGTGAACCCGCTGATCCTCACCGGTGACGGGGGCGTCGTTGCGCTCGACGCCAAGGTGACCCTCGACGACAGCGCCGCCTTCCGCCACCCGGAGTGGGCCGAGTGGCGCGCCACGCAGGTGCTCGACGACCGGGAACGGATGGCCCGCGAGCACGGCCTCAACTACATCGGCCTGGCCGGCACCGTCGGGATCATCGGGAACGGCGCAGGGCTGGTGATGAGCACGCTCGATGTGGTGAACCAGGTGGGAGGCACTGCCGCCAACTTCCTCGATGTGGGCGGGGGCGCCAGGGCCGACGTGGTGGCCGCCGCCCTCGACGTCGTCAACAGCGACCCCAACGTGCGGGCCATCCTGGTCAACATCTTCGGCGGCATCACGCGCGGCGACGAGGTCGCCAAGGGCATCGTCGAGGCCCTGGGTCGCGTCGACCTGCGCAGTCCCATTGTCGTGCGCCTCGACGGCACCAACGCCGAGGAGGGCCGGGCGATCCTGGCCGAGCAAGGGTCCGACCGCCTGCTGTCGGAGCCGACGATGCTGTCAGCCGCCCGCCGGGCCGTCGACCTCGCCTCCCGCGAGCCGACCTCGTGAGCATCCCTGGCTGCGTGCCCGAACGCCGTGGATGCCAAGGAGGCTCACGGACCGACTCGCAGAGGAGGGTCCGGTGAGCATCTTGGCGGACGAGAGCACCAGAGTGGTCGTGCAGGGGCTCACCGGCAGCCAGGGCCGGTTCCACGGCCTGCGCAACCGCGCCTACGGCACACAGGTCGTCGCCGGGGTGACGCCCGGCAAGGGCGGCAGCGACGTCGAGGGCATTCCCGTGTACGACACCGTCGAAGCGGCGGTGGCGGAGACGGCGGCCGACGCCAGCCTCGTCTTCGTCCCCCCGCCGGCGGCCGCCGGGGCGGTGCTCGAGGCGGCCGACGCGGGCATCCGCCTCATCGTGTGCATCACCGAGGGGATCCCGCTGCACGACGAGGTCCGGGTCCACGGCTACCTCCGGCGCAACCATCCCGACTGCCGCCTGGTCGGGCCCAACTGCCCCGGCGTCATCTCGCCGGGTCGCTGCAACATCGGCATCACGCCGAGCGAGATCGCCCTTCCCGGAGGCCCGGTGGGCGTGGTGTCCCGCTCGGGGACGCTCACCTACCAGGCCCTGCAGGAGCTGACCCGCCAGGGCATCGGGCAGACGACGTGTGTGGGCATAGGCGGCGACCCCGTCCCGGGCACCGGGTTCATCGAGTGCCTCCGCCGCTTCCAGGCCGACCCCGAGACCGGCGCGGTGATCCTCATCGGCGAGATTGGCGGCACCGAGGAGGAGGAAGCGGCCGAGTTCGTCGCCGCCGAGATGACGAAGCCGGTGGTTGCGTACGTCGCCGGGCTCACCGCCCCGCCCGGCCGGCGGATGGGCCACGCCGGCGCCATCGTCTCCGGCGGGGCGGGCGGCGCCCGCTCGAAGATCGAGGCCCTTCGCCGGGCCGGCGTCGAGGTGGCCGACAACCCGACCGAGGTGGGTGCCCGCATGGCCGGCGTCGTGGCCGGTTTGGCCGAGCGTCCCCCAGCGTCGAGCGGGGACGTTGGAAGCACCTGAGCGGCGGCGGGGGTGCGCCGTCCCCGGCCGTGCCAACCGGTGGGCGGTGACCGCGCTCGCGGCGGTCGCCTTGGCGGTGACCTCGAGCGCGTGCGGCGCCGAGGGCCCTTCGGAGGCAGTCGGCGGCCTTCCCGTCACCGTCAGCTCGGCCCCCGCCCCCGGCCCGTCCTCCACGTCCCCCGCCGCCCCGACGACGGGTTCGCCACCGCCGGTCGAGTCGCAGGCGCCCTCCGGCCCAGGCGTGGTGGTCACCCCGGCAGGCGTGGTCGTCCCCGTGTTGGCCGAGCGGGGGGACGCACTGGTGGTCCGCACGCCGTGCGGGAACGAGCGCACCATCACGCAGGGCAGGAGGGTCCGTCAGGCCACCGTCGTCCTCGACCCCGGCCACGGCGGCGCCGAGGCGGGCGCCCGTTCGCCGAGTGGGCTGGCGGAGGCCCCGGTGAACCTCGACGTCGCCCGAGCCGCCCAGGCTGAGCTCGACCGTGAGGGCGTCTCCGCCGTGCTCACTCGGACAGCCGAGTACGAGGTCAGCCTTCCCACCCGTGCCGACATCGCCAAGAGCCTCTCGGCCAAGGCGTTCGTGTCCGTCCACCACAACGCCGTGCCTGACGGTCCCCACCCCGGACCGGGCACCGAGACCTACTACCAACAGGCGTCGGCCGACTCCAAGCGGCTCGCCGGCCTCGTGCAGGAGGAGGTGTACAAGGCGCTGTCGGCCTACGACGCGGCGTGGGTCGCCGACACCGACGCCGGGGCCAAGTACCGCCCCGGCTCCCGGGGCGACTACTACGCCATGCTCCGCCTGCCGGCGCCGGTCACGAGCGTGCTGGCCGAGCTCGCGTTCATCACCAACCCGCCGGAGGCCGCTCTGCTCGCCCGCCCCGACGTGCGTGCTCGCGAGGGGGCGGCCGTGGCGCGGGGCATCCTCCGCTACCTGAGGACGTCGGACCCCGGCTCCATGTTCACCGTGCCCTATCCCCGCACCGACCCGCCCGGCGACGGCGCCGCCCGGCGGTGCCAGGACCCCGAGCTCTGACCGCAGGGTCCTCCTACGGCAGGGCCCGGGGGCGCTCCTTGCGGATCATGACCGCGCCGGCCACCAGGGCGGCGGCCGCGAGCATCTCCAGGTAGAACCCGAAGCCCAGGTCGGCGCCTCGCCGGTCGACGACGAGGTAGCAGAACACCAGCACGGCGGCGACCACCGCGGCGACCAGGTGGATCTGCTCCCACGTGAAGTCGCCCAGCCGCCGGGGCAGGGCCGCCCCGGTGACCCGGTCGAGGAGGACCTGGACGGCCATGATCGTCCCGAGGATGGGGACGAGGGTGGCCAGCGGGAACAGGCCGCTGCTCCAAGCGCTGGCGGAGTCGTCTCCGAGGACCTCCTCGAGCTCGTACCAGGGCAGGAACGAGGCGACGAGGGCCACTGCGCCGCCCGCCACGATCACGATCTCGCCGACGGTCAGCTTGCCGCGCACGGACTCAGCCACCTGCCCCCCTCCTCACCGCGAGGGGAGAAGTCAACCACGCCGTCAGGCCGGGTGAAAGCGTCTGGCCGCTCAGGAGGGCGCTGGTACCTTGGCTGAGTGAGGCGTCTGGGTGTGCTGGCGTCGGGCGGTGGATCGAACCTGGCCGCCATTCTCGACGCCGGCCTGCCGGTCGTAGTGGTCGTGGTCGACCGGCCGTGTGGGGCGGTGGGCATCGCCGAGGCGGCCGACGTCCCCGTCGAGACGGTCACCCGCGGCCCAGATCGCACGGAGTTCACCCACCGCATCGTCGACGCCCTCCAGGCCCACGGGGCCGAGCTGGTAGCCATGGCCGGCTTCATGACCATCCTCGAGAAGCCGATCTTCGACGCCTTCCCCAACGCGGTGCTCAACACCCATCCCTCGCTGCTGCCGGCGTTCAGGGGTGCCCACGCCGTCGCCGACGCCCTCGCTGCCGGCGTGAAGGTCACCGGGTGCACGATCCACGTGGCCACGCCCGAGGTGGACTGCGGGCCCATCCTTGCCCAGGAGCCCGTCCGGGTGCTCGCCGACGACACCGTCGAGTCGCTCCACGAGCGCATCAAGGAGATCGAGCGCCGCCTCTATCCCGAGACGATCCGGAGCTACGCCGATGGGGCGCTCGGGCGATGAGGGCGCTCCTGTCGGTCTATGACAAGACGGGCGTGGTCGAGCTCGGTCGAGGTCTGGTCGACCTCGGTTGGGAGCTCGTGTCGAGCGGCGGGACGGCGCGGGCCCTGACCCAGGCCGGAGTCCCCTGCGTTGAGGTCGAGTCGATCACGGCCAGCCCCGAGATGCTGAGCGGGCGGGTGAAGACGCTCCACCCCGCGATCCACGGCGGGATCCTCGCCGACCGCGACAAGCCCGAGCACCTTGCCGATCTCGACGCCCAGGGCATCGCTCCCATCGACCTCGTCGTATGCAACCTGTACCCCTTCACGGCCAAGCCCTCCATCGAGATGATCGACGTGGGCGGGCCGACCATGGTGCGCGCCGCGGCCAAGAACCACCTCCACGTGGGGGTGGTCGTCGACCCGGCCGACTACCCGGCGGTGCTCGAGGAGCTGGGCCGCAACGGCCGCCTCGACGCCGGCACCCGCCGCCGACTGGCGCGTACCGCCTTCGCCCACACCGCCGCCTACGAGGCCGCCATCGTCTCGTGGTTCGACACCCTCGGCCAGGGCGAGTCGGCTGCCGACCCGCTGCCGCCGACGGTGCACCTGGCGCTGGAGCGGGTGCAGGAGCTGCGCTACGGCGAGAACCCTCACCAACAGGGGGCCCGCTACCGGGTCGCGTCCACGACCGGGTGGTGGGACCAGGTGGTGCAGCACGGGGGCATGGCCCTCTCCTACCTCAACCTGTTCGACGCCGACGCCGCCTGGGCCCTCGTCCACGACATGGGCGACGAGCCGGCGGCCGCCATCATCAAGCACGCCAACCCGTGCGGGGCGGCGGTGGCGGACGACGTGGCGACCGCCTACGAGCGGGCGTTCGAGTGCGACCCCATGTCCGCTTTCGGCGGCATCGTGGCCCTCAACCGGCCGGTGGGCGACGAGCTGGCCGACGAGATGGTGGCCAACCCCAAGGCGGACGTGGTGATCGCTCCGGGATTCTCGATCGGGGCGCTCGAGCGCTTCGCCGCCCGCCGCAAGAACATGAGGGTGCTCGAGGCACCGGCCCCGACGGCCGACCGGCTGCACCTGCGCCAGGTGAGCGGTGGCTTTCTCGTCCAGGAGCCCTACCGCTTCGCCGCCGCCCGCGACGACTGGCGCGTCGCCACCAAGCTGGCACCCACCGAGGCGCAGTGGCGGGACCTCGAGACCGCCTGGCGCGTCTGCGCCCACGTGCGGTCGAACGCGATCGTGCTGGTGGCCGGCGGCATGGCCGTCGGCGTGGGGGCGGGCCAGCAGAACCGCGTCGACCCGGGAACGTTGGCGGTGCGCAAGGCCGCCGGCCGGGCCCGCGGCGGAGCCTGCGCGAGCGACGCCTTCTTCCCCTTCCGCGACGGGCTCGATGCAGTGGCCGCCGCCGGCGTGGCCGCCGTCATCCAGCCCGGAGGCAGCGTCAGGGACGACGAGGTGGTCGCCGCCGCCGACGAGCACGGCATGGCCATGGTCCTCACCGGCGAGCGGCAGTTCCGGCACTGATGAGTGCGGTGATCATGGCCGGGGCCCCGGTGGTCGAGGCGGTGCTGGCCGAGGTCGCCGAGGCGGTGGCCAAGCTGGCCGCCGAGGGCGTGCGCCCCGGCCTGGGCACGATCATCGTCGGCGACGACCCCGCCAGCGCGGGCTACATCCGCAAGAAGCACGAGGCGTGCGAGTCGGTGGGCATGGCGTCGTTCCACCAGGAGGTCGCGGCCGACGCCAGCCAGTCCGACCTCCTCGCCGCGATCGGGCGCTTCAACGACGATCCCGCGGTCGACGCGTTCATCGTCCAGAACCCGCTGCCGCGGGGCTTCGACTTCAATGCCGCCATGGAGGCGGTCGACCCGGCCAAGGACGCCGACGGTCTCCACCCGTACAACCTGGGCCTACTGGCCCTCGGTGCCGACGGGCCCCTGCCCTGCACTCCGGCGGGCATCCAGGCCATCCTCGCTCACTACGGGGTGGCGGTGGAGGGCCGCCACGTGGTGATCGTCGGAAGGGGGCCCACCCTGGGTCGACCCCTCTCCATGCTCCTGGCCCTCAAGCGACCGGGCGCCAACGCCGCCGTCACGGTGGTGCACACAGGCGTCGCCGACCTCGGCGCCTACACTCGCCAGGCCGACATCGTGGTCGGTGCGGCCGGGGTTCCCGGGATCATCGGGCCCCACATGGTGCGCCCGGGAGCGGCGGTGGTCGGAGGTGGGATGGTGTACGAGGGACGACGGGTCCTCTCCGACGTGGACGAGGCGGTCGCCGAGGTGGCGGCGTGGGTCACGCCTCGCATCGGGGGGGTCGGTCCCACGACGGTGGCCATGCTCCTGCGGAACACCGTCGACGCCGCCCTACGAAGGAGGCGCTGACCGACATGTCGCGTATTTCCGAGATGCTGGCCAACGGGAAGACCTTCTCGTTCGAGTTCTTTCCGCCCAAGACGCCCGAGGCGGAGATCACCCTCGAGATGACGCTGGCCGAGCTGGAGCTCCTGAAGCCCTCCTTCGTCTCGGTCACCTACGGCGCGGGCGGCACGACCCGGGAGCGCACCCATGACCTGGTGGTGTCGATCAACCGCAACACCACGATGACGGCGATGGCCCACCTCACCTGCGCCGCCCACCGTCGCCAGGAGCTGGTCGACATCGTCACCCGCTACCGGGAGGCGGGGGTCGAGAACATCCTCGCCTTGGGGGGCGACCCGCCCGCCAACCTCGACCTCCCCGAAGGCGACCTGCACCACGCCTGCGAGCTCGTCGACCTCGTGCGCCAGGTCGGCCCCTTTTGCGTGGGGGTGGCCGCCCATCCCGAGCTCCACCCCAATTCGCCCGACCGGGCGAGCGACCGTGACTTCCTGGCTTCCAAGCTCGGCGAAGCCGACTTCGGCATCACCCAGTTCTTCTTCCGCACGAGCGACTACGTGGGCATGCTCGACGACCTGGCCCAGCGGGGCGTCGACAAGCCAGTGATCCCCGGCATCATGCCCATCACCAACCTCAAGTCGGTCCAGCGCATGGCCGCGTTGTCAGGAGCGGCCGTGCCACCCGAGGTGGTGGCCCGGCTGGAGGCGGTGGCCGACGATCCCGAGGAGGTGCGCAGGGTCGGTGTGGAGATGGCCACCGAGCTCTGCCAGGAGCTGCTCGACGCCGGTGCGCCCGGCCTCCACTTCTACACGCTGAACCGCTCGAGCGCGACCAGGGAGATCTACGCCAACCTCGGTCTCGCCGGGGCCAACTGAGCCGATCGGGGCTCAAGACCTGAGCCAGCCTCGCCGATCCCTTCCTGGGCGTATGCCGCGCCCCAACTCGTACAACCGGGGGGCCAGGGAGGGTCATGGCTCAGATCGGGTCGTTGGTGGACCGGCGGGACCCCGTTGTGGAGGCCCCCCCGGAGTTGGAACTCGAGCTCCCGCAGGCCGACGTCGAACTCGACGGGCCGGCGTGGGAGGGAGCGGGGAAATGGACGTGCCGCTGCGGCTACGTCAACGCCGGGTTCGACCGCTGCCCCTCGTGCGGCGCGCGCCGGTCGCTGACTGACGGCGGGCCGGAGCGCCGGCCCGGCGCCGTCTCGCCGTCGGAGGGGTGGGAGCGCCCGGCGGCGACTCCCGCGGTTCCCCTGCGGCGCCGTCGGATCGACTCGAAGGTCGCCCGCACCGTGGGCGGGATCATCCTGCTCAACGTGGTGATCCAGGTCTTCACCGCATCTCTGGCGGTCCAGAGTGGAGCGGAGACAGGCGACGCCATCCGCCTCTCGCTGTTCTCGGGACTCGTCTTCTTCGCGTTCGCCGCCCTCTGGGTACTCGGGCGCTCGACCGTCCTCGGCGTGCGGCCGGTGCTCCGCTCGGGCAGCGCGCTGGCGGGGGCGGGTGAGGGAGCCGTGGTCGGAGGCGGGCTGGCGATTGTGTTCACCGCGGTCGCGTACGTGGCGTCCGGGCACCCGGTGGTCGACCCGGTCGCCGGGCTGCTCGCCTCCGAGACGGTGGGGCCGCTGCTCATCGGCGGCTTCATCCTCATCGTCGCCGCGCCGGTTGTGGAGGAGCTCGTGTTCCGGGGCTTCCTCGCCGAGGCCCTGCGGGGCCGGGGGCGCCGGGTGGCGGGCCTCCTGAGCGCCGCTGCGTTCAGCATCGCCCACCTGCGGTTCGAGCAGTTCCGCTACTACGTCGGGATGGGGCTGGTCCTGTTCTATCTGTACTGGCGCCGGGGCCTGTCCGGGTCCATCGCCGCCCACGCCGCCTTCAACGGCATGCTCTTCGTCGCCGCTCTGGCCGTGGCCCACGGCCCGGCACTGACGCTCACCGACTCGGGCGCCACCGTCACCCTGCCCGGAAGGTGGCAGCCGGCCGATGTCGGGATCGACGCCGACATCGCCGCGATCGGGCCGGCCGGCGCCTGGTTCGGGCTCGGCCACCAGGACATCGACGCCACCGGCGTGGAGCCCGAGCACTTTGCCCAGAACCTCAGGACCGGGGTGCTGGTGCTGCCGTCGGCGATCGCCATCGATCCGGACACCATCAGCGTCATCGACCTGCCGGCGGGGCGGGCGGTGTCGTTCGACGCCGAGGTCGAGGGGCACGAGGGTCGCATGGTGGCCCTGCTGCGCAACGACCGCCTGTGGTGGCTGACGCTCACGACTGCCGGCAGCAGTCGGGCGAGCGGCGACTTCAATGACGCCCTCCTGAGCCTGCAGCTTCCCTGACCCGCCGATCGAGCCCCGTCAGTGGTCTCCTAGGCTGCTCTCTCATGCCTCCGGAGAAGATCACGGTCGCCGACGACGGCACCCTGTCGGTCCCAGACGAGCCGGTCATCCCGTTCATCCGAGGCGACGGCATCGGCATCGACATCTGGCCGGCGGCCCAGAAGGTGCTCGACGCCGCCGTGGCCCGCCATGGGCGGCGCATCGCGTGGAAGGAGGTGCTTGCCGGGCAGGCGGCGTTCGACGAGACGGGCTCCTGGCTGCCCGACGAGACGGTCGCCTCCTTCGAGGAGCACGTCGTCGGCATCAAGGGCCCGCTCACCACCCCGGTCGGCGGAGGCATCCGAAGCCTCAACGTCGCCCTCCGCCAGCTCCTCGACCTCTACGTGTGCCTGCGGCCGGTGCGCTGGTTCAAGGGCGTGCCGTCACCGGTGCGCCATCCCGAGAAGGTGGACATGGTCATCTTCAGGGAGAACACCGAAGACGTCTACGCCGGCAAGGAGCTGCAGGAGGGGACGCCCGAGGCCAAGCGCATGATCGAGTTCGTGCGCGACGAGTTCGGCTGGGAGGTCCGACCCGACTCGGGCATCGGTCTCAAGCCGGTGTCCGAGACCGGCTCGAAGCGCCTGGTCCGCGCCGCCATCGAGTACTCGGTGAGGAAGGGCCGCCGGTCGGTCACCCTCGTGCACAAGGGCAACATCCAGAAGTTCACCGAGGGGGCCTTCCGCAACTGGGGCTACGAGCTGGTGAGGGAGGAGTTCTCCGACGTGGCTGTGAGCTGGGACGACTGCGGCGGCGACCCAGGTGACCGCATACTCGTGAAGGACGCCATTGCCGACATCTTCCTGCAGCAGGTGCTCACCCGCCCGGCTGAGTTCGACGTGATCGCCACCACCAACCTCAACGGCGACTATGCGTCGGACGCGCTCGCCGCTCAGGTGGGGGGAATCGGCATAGCACCCGGCGGCAACATCAACTATGTCACCGGCCACGGGATCTTCGAGGCCACTCACGGGACCGCTCCGCGCTACGCCGGCCAGGACAAGGTCAACCCGGGCTCGCTCCTGCTCTCGGGGGTACTGATGCTCGAGCACCTGGGCTGGCAAGAGGCGGCCGACGACGTGGTCGACGCCCGCGAGGCCACCATCGCCGACGGCATCGTCACCTACGACTTCGCCCGACTCCGGGAGGGGGCGACCGAGGTGAAGACGTCGGAGTTCGCGTCCGCGATCGTCGACCGTCTGTAGCCGCAAGATGAAGATCACCGTCGTCGGGGCCGGTTTCTACGGCTCCACCCTCACCCAGCGCATCGCCGAGGCCGACTACGCCGAGGAGGTCGTCCTCAACGACATCATCGAGGGCCGCCCCCAGGGGTTGGCCCTGGACATGATGCAGAGCCGGCCCATCGAGGGCTTCGAGACCCGGATCGTCGGCACCAACGGCTACGAGCAGACGGCGGGCTCCGACGTCTGCGTGATCACCGCCGGCGTACCCCGGAAGCCGGGCATGAGCCGCCTCGACCTGCTGGAGACCAACGCCCGCATCGTGAGCGGGGTGACCCGTCGCCTGGTGGAGGCGTCGCCCGACGCCGTGATCATCGTGGTGTCGAATCCGCTCGACGAGATGACCGCCCTGGCCGCGGCCGTCTCGGGGCTCCCCAGCCAGCGGGTCATGGGGCAGGCGGGCATGCTGGACTCGGCCCGGTTCAGCCACTTCCTCGCCGAGCGCCTGGGCGTCTCGCCGGCGCGGGTCGAGGCCTTCACGCTGGGGTCCCACGGCGACACCATGGTGCCGGTACCGTCGCTCGCCCGGGTGGGCGGACGGCCGCTCCGCGACCTGCTCCCGCCCGAGGAGATCGCCGAGGTGGTCGCCCGCACGCGGGAGGGCGGAGCGGAGATCGTGGCCCTCCTGAGGACGGGCTCGGCCTACTTCGCCCCGTCGTCGGCGGCGGAGGCGATGGTGCGGGCGGTGGCGCTCGACACCGGCGAGGTCATGCCCGTCAGCACGTTCGTCGACGGGCCCTACGGCATCGAGGGAGTGTGGCTCGGCGTCCCCGCCCGCATCGGGCGCGAGGGCGTGCGGGAGGTCGTCGAGCTGTCACTCGCCGAGCCCGAGATGGTCGCCTTGCTGGAAGCGGCGGACGCGGTTCGGGCTCGCCAGGCGGACATCGCCACCCTGATGTGACGGCTCGGCACTAGTGTCGCCGCCCCTTCGACCGGCCGAGCAGGCTCACGAGGGGCGTGGCGACGAAGGCCACGAACGCGACGGGGACGAGCACCAGCGAGCCGGCGTACATGCCGGGCGACTGCAGCACCATGCTCATGGCGAACAAGCCGACGGCCAGGGCGACCAGGCCGACGGGCAGGAACACGAAGACGTCAACCGGGCCCTTCGGGCGCGATCCGTCGACGGGGTCCTCCTCCAGGTGGGCGGCGGGCGTCTCGTCGGGCTCGAACCACTCTGGGAACCCCTTCGCCCGTTCGCCGGCGGGGCGGGCGGCCGACGGCATGGGGCGAAGGCCGATCTCGGCGTCGTAGGCCCGGCGGCGGGTGGGGTCGCCGAGCACCGTCCAGGCGGCGTTGATCGCCTCCATCCGCCGGCGTGCCTCCTCGACGATCTCCCGTCCCGACCCGCTGTGGGTGTCGGGGTGGTGGCGGCGCGCCTGGCGGTGGTATGCCCGCCGGATCTCCTCGCGGCTGGCGTCGGTGGCGACGTCGAGGACCTCGTAGTAGCTGGGCATCAGTACTCGGTGGTCTCCCGCACCTGCGCGAAGGCGTCGGTGAGGGCGGAGAGGGCGTCGCCGTTGCGGACGAGCACGTCCACCCGCCCGCCCAGTTTCAGGCGGCCCGCGGCGAAGGCCGCCGCCGGCGTGATCGCGCCCTGGCTGATGGCCACGGCGGTGCCGTAGTCCTGGGTGAGCTCGACGTCGCCGTCGGACCCTCCCGGCTTCACCTGCACCGTCCCGTCGGCGATGTGCACGGTGTAGGCGACGTCGCCCTGTGGCCCGCCCCGCACGACGTGACGGACGGTGAGGTCGACCATCGAGGCGGTCTGTCGAACCCGCTCGTCGCGGGCGGCGGCGTCCTCCACCTCGGAGA
>DASZJY010000059.1:0-5363 GCA_035947635.1 Acidimicrobiales bacterium
GCAGCCAGTGAAGAGATCTCGGGCGACCGCAGGTCACCGGCAACCCGGGCGACCGCCCCAGTCAGCTGAGTTGTCCCCGCCGGGCCGCTGACCCTCCCGGCGGGTGAGCCCCACGAGATGATGCCCCACGGGCCGGTCCACGGGCATCATCTCGTGGGGCTCACCCGCCGGGAGGGTCAGCGGCCCGGCGGGGACACCTCAGCTGACTGGGGCGGTCGCCTGCTGCCGGCGACGTGCGACCGCCCGAGATCTCATCGCCGGCTGCGCTCGGAGAAGGCCCGTTGAGAAGCCGAAGGACGAGGGTTCGATTCCCTCCACCTCCACCAACCAGCCAAGCGGCGCGGCGGGGGGCTCTCAGCCCCCGCACCACGTTCCGCTCGCCACCTCCTGCCAGCTGACCGCGGTGGGGCGCACCCGCTCGGCGAGGCAGCCGAGTGCGCGTACGGCGTCCTCATGGGTTGTGTGGCCGATGCTCGAGGCGAGGTGCGCGCCCCATACGACGCCCTGCTCCGGTGAGAGCACCGCGGGCCGGTCGTCCGCCATGACGTACGACCAGGCGGCGAGGCGGTAGCGACCGGGCTCTGCCGCCGGCTCGACCCGGCGTTGGCCACCTACGACCTCCTCCACCCGCCCGAGAGCCGACCAGTCGACAGCCACTGCCCGCTCGGGCACGACGAGCTCCGCGGTGGCCGGATCGATCAGGACGAACGGTTCGTCGACGAGGACGAGGCCGTTGGCATTGAGCCTTCGCTCGATGAGGTCGAACGACGACCGGACGGCCAGGCAGGCGGCCAGCCCCTCGCCGTCGCGCACCAGGGCGACACCCGGGAGAGACAGGACCCCTCCGGCGACGGGCTGGTGGGCCCACACGTGGGCGACGAGCGCCCGCGCCAGCCGGTCGGGGTCGCGGGTGCGCAGGACGCGTTGCCCACCTCGGAACAGCAGGTGGAACCCCCGGGCCTTGCCCCCGTCCCCTCGCGGGCCCACCTGGACCGACAGGTCGGCCGGCGCATAGGCGCCGGCGACGACGTACGGGCCGAACGCCTGGCGCAGGAGCTCGAGCAGCCCCTCGCTGGTGGCCCGGACGCCGACCCTGACACCGCCGACGTCCACTGTGAGCGTGCCCGCCCACACCAGGCGGTCGAGAACGTCGAGTCAGGTACTGGGCGGCCCCTCCTGGAAGGGAGCCCCCTGAAGGTCGTCGCACCCGGTTGCCACCTCGCCAGCCACGCCTCAGGCTACCCGCCTCCGCTGGTGCCGCCCCGGCCACTGCGGCACGATCCCCTGGTGGACCAGAGCATCGTCGAGCGGTGGCGCGACCTGGGGCCGGTGCTGTGGCTCGCCGCCGCCGGGGCAGCGGCGGCATGGGCGGCGCTGCTCGGCATCGTCGCCTTCGCCACCCGCAGCCGCGCCATCGAACCCGGGCCGACGACGCTCGACCTCGGAGGCCCGGAGGCCCCAGCGGTCGTCAACCTCCTCACCAACGACTGGCGCCTGGGCCACGAGGCGGTGCCGGCCACGCTGCTCGACCTGGGCGCTCGCCGGCTCGTCGCCCTGGACCAGGTCGGGGAGCGCACATTGGTCCGCGTGGGCCCGCCTCGCGACGCCCCCGACGACGAGACGACGGCGCTCCAGCCGTACGAGCGCATGGTCCTCGACCACGTCGAGCACCACGCGGTCGACGGCATCGTGCCTGCCGAGGCGCTCACCACCGGCCCCGAGGAGGAGGCGCGCGGTTGGTGGAGACGGTTCCGTCGCGCCGTCGAGCGCGACGCCCGGGCGCGGGGTCTGTCCCGGAAGCGCTTCTCGGCCGCAACCCGCACCGTCCTCTTCGTCGCGGCCGCGGTCGTGGGCCTCTTCGTCGCGGTGGCGGCGACGACGCTCCCCGACGACCCCGAAGACTCCGACGACGACCCCATCACGGCCGCGGTGGTGTTCGGCGCGTTGACGGCCGGGGCGCTGGTGCTGGTGGTCGAGTGGGTGAACGGCGAACGCGAGACCCCGAACGGTCGGGAGGTGGCCAGCCGCTGGTTGGGCCTTCGGACGATGCTCGCCGAGGACCCCCTGTTCGCCGAGTACCCCCCGGCGGGAGTGGCGATCTGGGACCGGCTGCTGGCGTACGGAGCGAGCATGGGCGTCGCCCACGGGGCGGTGCGGGCGCTCCCACTCGGCGCCGAGCGGGACGACGAGGCGTGGAGCTCGGTCGGCGGCCACTGGCGGGTCGTGCGCGTCCGCTACCCCCGCTTCTTGCCGCCGGGCTACGGCCGCCACCCGGGCCTGGTGGCGGCGCTCGGGGTCTTCCAGCTCGCCCTCGCCGCCGCCGCCCTCCCCGCCGCCACCAGCGCAGGTGAGGCCCTCCTGGACGCGGCCGGCGACTTCTCGGCCGGCCAGACGGTGCCCGTCGGCGTCCGGGTGGGCGTGACCGTGGGGCTGGGCGTCGTCGTCGCCCTGGCGGTGGCGCTCGCCCTCCGGGGCGGGTCGATGGCCGTCGCCGCCACAGCCGATCTGGCCAGGGGTCGGCGGCGGGTGGAGGGCCGGGCCGTGCGCGTGCGGCGCCGGGGGACGGACGACCGCCCCCGGTGGTACGTCGCCGTCGACGACGGCACCGCCGCCCGCATCCGCGCGTGGCTGACGCCGCCGGGCGGGGCCGTCCAAGGATCCACCGTCGCCGCCCAGGTGACGCGCTCGCTCGCACACGTCCGTGACTTCGAGGCGGTGGCCCAGGCGCCGGCCCGACCGTCGCTCCCCGACGACGACGAGCCCGAGACCGCCGCCCCCGCACCTCTGTCGGCCCTGCCCGCTCCGTCGGGGCCTCCTCCCCCGCTGCCTGACGCCGCCACCGTCTCGTCCGCCGCCGGGCTCGCCCTCGAGCTCGACCCGGCCGCCCGCCCCCACCCCATGGCGGCGGCGGGTCGCTCGGTCACCTTCGCCGGCGAGAACGGCGCGACCGTCCAGCTGGCGTGGGTCGACCCCACCCTCGTGCACGCCTACCGGGCCATGCCCCGGCTCCTGCGCCGAGACCTGCCGGGCCTCGGCGACGAGGCCTACCGGGCCGCCATCGGCGGAGGCGTCGTGGCCCGGCGGGGAGGCAACGTCCTCGTCGTCATGGGGCGCCTCCCGGGCTCCAGCGACGGCGAGCGCAACCGAGTCCTGGGCGACGTGGCCCGTGCCGCCCTGGGTTCCGCCGGCTGAGGGGAACCGCACAGCACCGGTAGGATGAGCCGGTGCCCACCCCCCTCCACGAGACGGCCACGCGCCGGCTTCGGGGCGTGCAGCAGCGCTACACGAGGGGCCGTCAGGCCCTGGTCGACATCCTGGCTGCGGCCAAGCGCCCGCTCTCCATTCCCGACATCCTGGCCATCGACGCGTCGGTGCCTCAGAGCTCGGTGTATCGCAACCTCACCGCCCTCGAGCTGGCCGGGGTCGTGCGCAAGGTGCAGGGAGCGGACGAGTTCTCACGCTTCGAGCTGGCCGAGGACCTCACCGGGCACCACCACCACCTGGTGTGCACCTCGTGCGGCACGGTCGACGACTACACGGTGCCGTCGCGGCTCGAGCGCACGATGGCGCAGGCCATCGACGAGATCGCCAGCGAGACCGGTTTCCGGGCCGAGTTCCACCGACTCGACCTGCTCGGCACCTGCTCTCGCTGCAACTGAGAGCCGGGGAGACGCCCGGCTCCCCAGGTGCCTACCAGCCGGCGTTGGGGACGTTGCCCGGGTTCCAGCCGGTGTTGGCGATCACCTTGGGCTTGGCGCCGGGGCGGTCGCCCTGGCCCTGCAGCTCCTGGCGGTAGCCGAAGGCCTCCCGGCCGATGTCCCAGACGCGGACGCCGAGGATCTTCTGGAGGGCTGGGAAGAGGACCCGCTCCTCGTAGTCGATGTGGTTGGCGACGGCGTTGCCGAGGTTCTTCATGACGACGGGGAGCTCTGGGTCGCCGGGCTCCATGTCGGAGACCTGGTCGATCATCTCCTGGAGCTGGGCGTGCTCCTCCTCCGCGGCGTCGGCCTCGTCGGCGTCGACCTCGTCGCGCAGGACCGGGTACACGAGGTCCTGCTCGATGGCGCTGTGGGTCTCGATCTCTCCGCAGACGGTGAGCGCGAGGTTCAGGTTGCTCGAGGCCTCCGCATAGGCCTCGAAGGCCCGGTTGATACGAGCGTGGTCCTGCATGAGAAACCTGATGATGTGAGCCATGGCAGGCGTTGTCCTCCTCGGGTCACGTCTCGTCGACGGACAGATTGTGCCCGAAACCCGCCGTCCGTGCCATGGCCCGCCGCTCGCGCCGCATCAGCGGCGGGCCAGCGTGGCGGTGGCCGTCCGGGTGTCGGGGCCCCGGCGGAACCTGATCTCCACCTCGTCGCCGGGCTCGCGGTCGGTGATGACCTCCTGGAGGTCCTCGGGGGCGTTGATCGCCCTGCCTCCCACCGAGAGGATGACGTCGCCCGGCTCGAGCCCGGCCCGCTCGGCGGGTGAGCCTTCCACCACCTCCTGAACGACGACGCCGCGGCCGGCGATGCTCGGCGAGGTGCTGACGCCCAGGAAGGCGCCGGTCCCCGTGCGGGCGCCCGACGCGCCCGACGGGTTGGCCCGGATCCGGTCGACCACCGGCTTGACCCGGTCGATGGCCAGGGCGAAGCCGATGTTCTGCGCGTCGCCGGCCACCGCGGTGTTGATGCCGACGACCTGGCCGTCGGCGGTGACCAAGGGGCCGCCCGAGTTGCCCCGGTTGATGGCCGCGTCGGTCTGGATGAGGCCCTCGAGCGAGCCACCGTTGTCACGGAGGCTGCGGTTCAGGGCGGAAACGATCCCCTCGGTGACGGTGAGACCGCCCTCCAGGGCGAGGGCGTTACCGATGGCGAGCACGCTGTCGCCCACCTGGAGGTCGGCCGAGCGCCCCAGGGCAACGGTGGGCAGGTTGGAGGCGTCCCGGATCCGCAGCACGGCCACGTCCTCGGAGCGGTCGGCGCCGACCAGGTCGGCCTCCCGAGCCCGGCTCTCCCCGTTCAACGTCACCGTGATCGACGTGGCGCCTTGGACGACGTGGGCGTTGGTGAGCACCTCGCCGTGGGGGGTGAGGATGACGCCCGTACCGGCGCCCTCAGGGAAGAAGCGGCCGGCCCGCGAGGCCTGGGTGCGCACGAGCACCACACCGGGCTCCACCTTGGCCAGGACCGCCTGCACGTCGCCGGTCCTCGTGATGACGCTGGTGTTGCCCGCCGACGCCCCCGACGCCCGCGGCGGGTCGCGGTCGACGCTGTTGGCCCCTATGACGCCACCGACGGCCCCGCCCGCCAGCAGGGCGACGACGAGGCCGACGACGGCGACGGCCCGAGAGGCACGGGCCCGGCCGGGGGGCGGGGAGT
>DASZJY010000060.1:0-4546 GCA_035947635.1 Acidimicrobiales bacterium
CTGGGCGCCGGCGCCCACGGCGTCGTGCCCGAGGAGGCGCCCGACGGGGCGGCGTGAGAGCCCGTCCCATGAGCGCCCTCAGAGCTGGTCGAGGAGCTTCGCCTTCTTCACCTCGAACTCGGCCTGGGAGATCACGCCGCGCTGCCGCAGCTCGTCGAGCTTCTCGAGCTGCTCGAGCGGGGACAATGGGCGCCGGCCGGCTTGGCGGTCGAGGTCGCGGTCGCGGGCTGCCTCCATCTGCACGTAGATCTCGTTCTGGACCCGGGTCGGCCTGGGGCACTCGGGGAACGACTCCTGGCCCCGCTCGCCGGCCGACTCGACGACCAGGTCGCCGGAGCGCAGCAGGCGGTTGACGATCGACTGGGTGACGGTGATGTCGTTGATGCGCTCCAGCGGGATCTCCCGCCCGCGCTTGGCGATGATCCCCGAGCGCACGATCAGCCGGTCGCTCGTGACGACGAGGTTCGTGGTGGCCCACCGGGCCAGGCGGTAGAGGAACCAGCCGAGTACGACGAGCACCACGACCAGCATCATCAGGAGGAGGACGTCGTTGTCGGCCCCGGTCGAGACGAAGACGGCGGCCGCGATCGAGGCGGCCAGCGCCAGCAACGGCCAGGTCAGGACGATCCAGTGGGGCCGGACGTCGATGACGACCTGCTCGTCCTCGTTGAGCAGCCTGCGAGGGAACGGCACAGGCCCGGCAGGCTACCGGTAGACCTTGCGCCGGAACACGGCCTGCGACGACGACACCCGGTCGAGGAACAGCAGGCCGTCGAGGTGGTCGACCTCGTGGAGGATGGCGCGCGCCTCGAAGGCGTCGACCTCGAGCACTCGCTCGGTGCCCTCGAGGGTGAGGCCGCGGATCACGAGCGAGGAGGCGCGGACGACGTCGCCGGTCAGGTCGGGAACGCTGAGGCACCCCTCCCGCGCCACCGCCGGAACCGAGGCCACCACGATCTCGGGGTCGAAGAGCACGACCTCGCCGTGGCAGGAGCGAGCCTTGCGGTGCCCGGTGACGTCGACGACGAATGCCCGCAGGCCGACGCCGATCTGCGGCGCCGCCAGGCCCACGCAGGCGGGCATTGCCCGCATGGTGTCGACCAGGTCGGCGGCGAGGGCGCGGGCGGCAGCGTCGACCTGACCGACCGGCGCCGACACCCGCTTGAGCCCGGGCTCGGGCAGGACGCGCACCGGGCGGAGGGGCACCTAGATGACTGCTGTTCTGTGGCGCTGCCGGGCGACTGAACTCGCGAAGTCGCAACTCAGCGCTCCGGGCCGTAGGCCCGACGCAAACAGCTCAGCCGCCATCTCAGAGGATGTCGGCGTCGGAGCGATGGATGCTGGCGTCGACCCCGAGCTCGGCGGCCACGGCCTGCAGTCGCCGGCTCAACTCGTCGGGGTCGACCGCAGGCGGCACCGAGAGCTCGAGGAACATCGCGTAGACGGGCCGGTCGGGCTCGCCGATGACGCGGGTGCTCAGGTCGACGATGTTGACGCCCTCTGACGCCAGCAGGTGGGCGACGCCGTGGACGATGCCGGGGTGGTCGGCTCCGTAGACGGAAGCGGAGTAGCGAGCCGCACCGGAGCCCGTGACCTCCGGGGCGGCCTGGTCGGCCAGCGTCCGCACCGCGATCACCAGGTCGAGCTCGGTCCCCACCGGCTCGAGCGCCCGCTGCAGCTCATCGGCGGTCAGCAACGGCGGGGCCTCGACGACCAGCACCATGGCGAACTGCCCCCGCAGGATCGTCATCGAGGTGTCCTCGAGGTTGACGCCCAGGTCGAGGAGCACGCCGGTGACGGCGGCCACGATGCCGGGGCGGTCTTCGCCGACGGCCGTCAGCGCGAAGTGGGACAACGACGCGGCCCTACTAGGCGAACAGCCGGAGCTGGCACAGACGACCCACCAGGTCGTCCCAAGAAGAGAGGCGAGAGGCCCGGCGCACGGTGACGTCGCGGTTGTAGGGGTGGTCGAGCAGGTAGGAGCGGCACACCTCGCCCAGCAGCTCGGCCTCCGCTGGGTTGTCCTCCACCGCCACGTCGGCGCCCAGGCGACGAGCCACCGCCGCCTTGCGCCCGACGACCGTGTGGTGGACGGCGTCGAGCCTCAGGCCGTGGTCGGCCAGCCAGCGGATGGTGACGGCAGCGAGGTGGGCGGGGCGGGCGGTGATGCCCACCACCTCCCACCCGGCGGCCCGCAGGTGGGCCAGGCCCTCGACCGCCCCGCCCGTGACCGGCGCGGTGGTGTAGAGGACGGGGTCGGCGAACATCTCCTCGAGAAAGGCGCAGAACCGGTCGTGGGGCAGCCCGAGGCGCAGGCTCCGGAGGTCGTAGGACCGCCACGTGGCCGGGTGGGTGGTGACCCCGAAGCGCTCGGCGATGCGGGCGGCCACGCCCGGCCCCAGGTCACAGAGGACTCCGTCGAGATCCAGCCCCACGAGCATGACGTGAGGTTAGCCACCAGGTACGACATCGCCCCTTGACGACGTCCGGCCGGTAGCGCATGATGCGTGGGCCGGCACGGCCCAGCCAAGCCGAGCCCCCGGCGCTGGCGACCCCAGGTCGCCGCCCGGAGGGCCCGTGGAGGCAGGGGTTCGCCGGTGGTCGTCGCCGAAGCGGAGGGTGCCGCAAGGAGCCCGCAAGCGGAAGCGGAGGCCGAGGTCCGGCCCCGAGGAGCACGGAGAGCTTCGGCTCGAAGGCTACTCGGGGCCGTTCCGCGCCCCGCCGTCGTGTGAACCGGAGCGGGAGCATCCACCTCCGTGTCACACCCCGTCGGTACGGTCGGGTCGATGCGCACCGACCAGACGTTCGCCCGGGCCGACGGCGCCGAGCCCGGCGAGCTGCTGCACGGCCTCGACGCCGCCCAGCGCCACGCCGTCACCGTCGACGCCCATCCGCTGTGCATCCTTGCCGGGGCCGGGTCGGGCAAGACCCGCGTCCTGACCCGCCGCATCGCCCACCGCATCGCCAACGGGTCGGCGCTGGCCCCCCATGTCCTCGCGCTCACCTTCACGCGCAAGGCGGCGAGCGAGCTGGGGCGCCGCCTGGCCGCCGTCGGCGTGCGCGACCGCGTCGCCGCCGGCACCTTCCACGCCATCGCCTACGCCCAGCTGCGCCGGTGGTGGGCCGACCGCGACGAGTGGGCACCGACCCTGCTCGACCACAAGGCCCGCGTGCTGATGAGCCTGCTCCCCCGCCGCCCTGGCGTCGAGGTCCAGCCCGGCGAGCTGGCCGCCGAGATCGAGTGGGCCAAGGCCCGGTTGGTCGCGCCCGAGCAGTACGAGGCGGCGGTCGCCGCCGCCGGCCGGCGCCCGCCGCTGCCCGCCGGCGTCGTGGCGTCGATCTTCCGGCGCTACGAGGACGAGAAGCGGCGGCGGCGCCTCGTCGATTTCGACGACCTCGTGCTGCTGTGCGCTGAGGCCCTCGAGTCCGACGCCCGCTTCGCCGCCGGTCAACGCTGGCGCTTCCGGCACCTCTTCGTCGACGAGTTCCAGGACGTCAACCCCGCCCAGTTGCGCCTGCTCGAGGGCTGGCGGGGAGGCAGGGACGACCTCTGCGTGGTCGGCGACCCCGACCAGGCGATCTACGCCTGGAACGGGGCCGACCCATCAGCCCTCACCCGGTTCTCCGGGCGCTTCCCGGGCGCCACCGTGGTCCACCTCGATCACACCTACCGGTCGTCGCCCCAGATCGTCGCCGTCGCCAACGCCGTGCTCGACGGCTGGCGGGCACCCGGTGCCCGGGCCCTGTGCCCCACGCGGGCCGCAGGCTCGGTTCCCGTCGTCACGGCCCACGCCGGCGAGCGCCACGAGGCGGCGGCGGTCGCCCGGTCGCTCCGGAACCAGCACACGGGGGGGCGTTCGTGGTCGGAGATGGCCGTGCTCGCCCGCACCCGTGCCCAGCTCGTCCTCTTCGAGGAGTCGCTGCGGTCGGCGGCCATCCCGTTCCGGCTCAGAGGAGCGTCGACGTTCCTCGACCGCCCCTCGGTGCGGGCCGCGGTCGCCGAGCTCCGGTCCGCGTCGGCTCATGCGCCGCTGTCGTCCACGCTCGCCGACCTGCAGGAGGCGGGCCGCCCCGACGACGACCTCGAGGAGCTCGGGCGGATGATGGCCGAGCAGCTCACCCTCGACCCGGGCGCGTCCGTCGGCGGCTTCCTCGCCTGGCTGAAGACGGCCGTGCCGAGCGAGCCGGCCGGTGACGTCGACGCCGTCGACCTCGCCACCTTCCACGCCTCCAAGGGCCTCGAGTGGCAGGTGGTCTTCCTCGTGGGCCTCGAGGCGGGCCTCGTGCCCGTGGAGCACGCCGACACGCCCGAGGCCCGAGTCGAGGAGCGGCGGCTGCTCTACGTCGCCGTCACCCGGGCGGCGACGGAGCTGCACTGCTCGTGGGCCGAGCGGCGCGCCTTCGGCACCCGCACCGTCGCTCGGGCGCCGAGCCCCTGGGTCGCCACCGTCGAAGCGGCCGTCGCCGCCCTGGCCGGCGCCGAGGCCGACGTCGACTGGCGGCGCCTCCTCGACGACATCCGGGCGCGCGTGCGGGCCGCCCCGGG
>DASZJY010000061.1:0-5266 GCA_035947635.1 Acidimicrobiales bacterium
ATGGGGGGCGCAGGACTTCGAGGAGCCGGCCACGCTCCTCACCAGCGAGCTCGTCACCAACGCCGTTCTCCACGCCCGATCGGCCCTCGAGGTCACGCTTCGCTTCACCGACGGACAGCTGTGGGTCGGAGTGTCCGACTCCAACAAAGGCTCCCCCGTCCGTAAGCGCTACGGCCCCGACGCGGGCACCGGCCGGGGCCTGCTCCTCGTGGAGCGCATTGCCAGCGCCTGGGGCACCGAGTTGTCGGCCTCCGGGAAGGTGGTGTGGTTCCGGCTGACGGCGGGCGCCGAGGACGCGGCCATGGCGGCGCTGGCGGCCGACTTCGAGGCCGACCTCGACGATCTCGCCGGTGGCGTACCGAGCGGCAGTCAACCCGGCCGATCGCGCCACCGTGCCCGTGGGCCCCGCCCCGCCGTCCACCGGCGCCACCCGGCGCCGCACCGGGAGGGCATGCTCGGGTGACGCAGGCGCCGATGAACGACGCTTCCGAGCTGGCGGACGTCCGTCTTCTCGGCCTGTCGACCAGCGCCTTCCGGCACGCCTCCGCTCATCACGACGAGCTCTTCCGGGAGTTCGCCCTCATCCGGGGCGGCGGGCCTTCCGACAGCCTGAACGTTCCCGCCCGGCTGCTCGCGCTGTTGGACGAGCTCGACCAGCGCTTCGGCAGCTTCTCCGTCGGTCCCTCCTCCGAGATCGAGGCCGCTGTCGCCCGGGGGGACGAGACCGTTGACGTCACCTACCGCGTCCCTCCGGAGACCCGGGAGGCGGTCATCCGTCTGTCCGAGCTCCTGACTCGGGCCGACGAGTTCTGCCGCCAGGGGGACCTTCTCACGGTCGCGCCACCGCCGGACGCGGTGGCGTTCCGCAACTGGTTCCTCCGCGAGTTCGCCGTCCAGATCGCGGGCGCTCCCCCGACCCCCTGGGCCGAGTACAAGGCCGACACGACCGTCTAGCACCAACCACAACGGGCTCTGCCGCCCGGTGGTGCGGCCTAGAGGTCCCCGACACTCATTGCGGGGCCCCCAGGGCGGTGCGATACTGCGGAAAGGCGGGTGCTGCATGGGCGGCATTTGCCCTGCAAGGCCAAGCGCGGACACGTTTCACACTCGAGAGGGACTCTGGTGGCGCGCGCGACTCGTAGAGCGAAGGCGGCTGGGGCGGTGCGGGAACGCCTGGAGTTGGAGGCGGCCCAGATCCTCGCGGCCCGGATAGCCGAGGGCCGCCCACCCGAGGCGGAGTGGGTCGCCGCCGCCCAGCGCCGGGCGCGACGGGGGCCGCAGACGGGAGGCTGGTACACCTCCACCCATCCCGCCCCCCCGCCCTCCGCCCCGCCTTCGCCCCTCACCCGGCCCCAGCACGCCCCGCTGGTGCTCCGCGTGGTCCGGCTCCCCGTGCGTCGTCGGGCGGCGGCGCCGTTGCGGTGACACTTCGCCGGGTTCCTGGCCTTCGACCCTGCGAAGTGTCACCGGAGCCCCGGCTCCCCTAGGAGCCTTTTGATCTCGCGCCGACCAGCGGAATGAGACCGCGTAGCTGCCGGCCGGCGCTTCGGGCCGACGGCCCGACCTGAGTAAATCAAAGCGCTCCTAGGCCCGGAGCTCGGCCAGCAACAAGGCCAGGTCGTCGTCGAGGTGGCCTCCAGAGTGGCGGAGGACCTGGGCGACGAGGTTCTCCAGGGCGGTGTCGAGGCTGCGACGACCGAGGGTGGCGAGCACCTCGGGGGCCAGCTCGAAGAACCTCCGGTCGCGGCTGCGAGCCTCGACCAGACCGTCGGTGTACAACAGCAGCCGGTCGCCCCGGTCGAGGTGGTGGACCTCGACGATGAAGTCGGGGGCCAACCCCAGGGGCAGGTTGGCCTCGCCCGGCTTGAGGTACTCGGCGGTCCTGTCGGTCAGGCGCAGCGGAGGATGATGGCCGCAGTTGACGAGCCGGAGCTCCCCGCCGGGAAGGAATTCGACGAACAGGGCGGTGACGAACTCCTCGAGGGCGATGTCCCCCATCACCGCCCGGTCGACGGCGGCCGCCACCTGCTCGAGCGCCTGCTCGACGCTGGCCGCCTCGCGGAACGCGCCCAGCACGAGGGCGGCGAGGTGCACGGCCTCAAGCCCCTTGCCCCGGACGTCGCCCACGACGACCAGAACGCCGCCTCCGCCAGGGACCACCTCGTAGAGGTCGCCTCCGATGAAGGCTTGCTCGGCGGCCGACACGTAGCGGCTGGCGAAGGCGACCGGCCCCACGCGGGTGGGGATGGGGCGGAGGATGGCCAGCTGGGCCACCTCGGCGACCCTTGTGACCCGGGCCAGGTCGCGCTCGCGCCGCTCACGCCAGTTGGCGCCGACGACACAGAATCCCCCGACGAGCACGAGCCCGATGACGCGGACGAGCTGGTCGAAGTCGTCGAGTCGGCCGTGGACCGCACCGACGAGCAGACCGGCGGCAACGGCCAACGCGGCAACGACCGCCGTGCGCCGGGAGCTGATCGTCGCCGATGCCACGACGGGCCCGGCGAGGAAGAGGCCCTCGAAGCCGCCGCCGTCCCTGGCGATGTCGAGGACGGCGAGCCCCACCATCAACCCGCCGGCTACTCCGGTCCAGACGTTCTCTCTGGCGCCCACGGCCCCTCAGGCGAGCGGTGGGCCCGTGAGCCCGCCCTTACTCAGCCAACGCGGCGGGCGCCGGCACCACACCGCCGGCTCCCCGGCGGACGTCCAACCCTGGCTGCTCGAGTGCGGGTGCAAGTGGGGCGAACGCTACAACCCGCTCTCTCAGAGGTCGAGGCCGGGGAACTGCTCCTGCAGGTCGGTCACCAGCCGGTGCACCTGGCCGGTCCGCAGGTCGTCGGCCTCCTCCGCCAGGTCGACGGCCAGCGCTCCCAGGTCGCGCCAGGTCAACCAGCCGACGGCGCGGGTGGCCAGCTCCTCGGCCGCTTGCTGAAGAGCCGGCCCGGCGCCGTCCGTGTCGGGCGCGAGGACGGCGACGAAGCCGGCCGGCTTGCCGCTCGGTGAGCTGCCGGCCACCGCTTCGCGCACGCCGGCCCCCAGCTCGTCGCCGCCGAGCTCCCGGGCGAGAGTGGCGACCGCCAGGACCAGCGCCTCGGGACCGTCGAGCAGCACGTCGACCGCCTCGTCGAACGCCGCCCCCGTCGCCCACGGGATGACAGAAGTCCCCGACCACTCGAGGGCAGTCAGGGGGTTCTCGGGGCCACACGCCACATCGAGCAGGCGCGGGACCCAGACGTCGGTCTCCCACAGGGCGAGCGTACGGAACACGTTCCACGCCAGGCGGTCAGCGCGGTGGGGGTCGTCGACGCGCGTCAGTGCGAGCTGCGTGAGAAGGGGATTCTCGGCGTCGACCAGCCAGTTGCTGCTCAAGGGTCCCTCCCGTCCCGCGCCCGCGAAATACCACCGAGAGAATTTTCTCCAGGTTGTTTACTCGTCCCCGAAACGGGTAGTCGGCAAACGGTTCTCCTGTGGACGGCGGCGAGCAACCGACTGGCCCCTCGTCGAGCAACCGGCGATCGGCCCCACTGCAACTGAGGGAGCGGGCGTGCGGGTCCTCGGCGTCAACGCGATATTCCACGACCCCGCAGCCGCCGTCGTCGTCGACGGGGTCACCGTAGCGGCGGCCGAGGAGGAGCGCTTCAGCCGGCGCAAGCACGGCAAGGAAGCGGTGCCGTTCTCGGTTTGGGAGGTCCCCCAGCAGGCGGCAGCATGGTGTCTGTCGGAGGCGGGGCTGAGCCCCGAGGACCTCGACGCCGTCGCCTACTCGTACGACCCCGGGCTCCTCCCCCACCCCGACGACGTCACCGCCGACGCCTGGGAGGGACTGCGCACGCTGTACGCCCGTGAGGCACCCTCGTTCCTGCAGTCGGCGCTCCCTGGCCTCGATCCCGGCGGTGTTCGCTTCGTCCCCCACCACGTGGCTCACGCCGCGTCGGCGCACCTGGCGGCCCCGTACCCGTCGTCCGCCGTGCTCGTTCTCGACGGGCGGGGCGAGGTGGCATCGCACCTGGCCGGTCGGTCGGCGGGTGGCGACCTGGAGATCCTGCACACCCAGCGCCTCCCTCACTCCCTGGGGCTCCTGTACGAGGAGGTCACCGAGCACCTCGGCTTCCGGCGGTCGTCCGACGAGTACAAGGTGATGGCCCTCGCCGCCTACGGCCGGCCCCGCTTTCTCGAGGAGCTGCGGCGGACCATCCGCCCCACCGGCGACGGAGGCTTCGAGATCGAGCCCCTCGACTTGAGCGCCTTCGTCAAGCGTCGCGGCAAGGCGGAGCAGGTCGACGAGGACCACGCCGACCTGGCGTCGAGCGTCCAGACGCGCCTCGAGGAGGTGCTGCTCGACCTGGCCGGGTGGCTGCACGGACGCACCGGCGAGCGCCACCTCACCCTGGCCGGTGGCGTGGCCCTCAACTGCGTGGCCAACGCGCGGATCGCCGCCGAGGGCCCGTTCGAGCACCTGTGGGTCCAGCCCGCGGCGGGCGACGCCGGCACCGCCCTGGGTGCGGCGCTCCACGTCGCCCATGCCCTGGGCGACGACACCCAGCCCATGGGCGGCGCCGACCTGGGCCGCTCCTGGTCCGACGGCGACCTCGAGGCGTGGCTCACCACTGCGGACGTGCGGTACGAGAGGCCACCCGACCTGGCCGAGGCGGTCGCCGACGTGCTGGCGTCGAACGGCGTCGTCGCGTGGTTCCAGGGACGCAGCGAGTACGGGCCGAGGGCACTGGGCCACCGCAGCCTGCTCGCCGACCCCCGGCGGGCCGAGAACCTGTCCCGGCTGAACGACGTCAAGGGCCGCGAGCAGTTCCGCCCGGTCGCTCCCATGGTGAGCCTGGAGAGGGCGTCGGAGATCTTCGAGGGGGTGTTCCCGAGCCCCTACATGCTCTTCGTGCACCGCGTGCGGCCCGGGTGGCGCGACCAGCTGCCCGCCGTCACCCACGTCGACGGCACCGCCCGGGCCCAGACCGTCGACCGCCGCCAGGAGCCCCTGGTGGCCGCCCTCCTCGATGCCTTCGCCCGCCGCACCGGAGTGCCCGTGCTGGTCAACACCAGCCTCAACACCGCCGGACGGCCCATGGTCGACGACCCCCGCGACGCCCTCGAGTGCTTCGGCTCGGCGCCGGTCGACGCGCTCGCCATCGGCCCGTTCCTGGTGCGGAGACGCCCGTGACCAACCACGTCGACTTCGACGTCGTCGTCCCCACTGTCGGGCGTCCGTCGCTCGGGGTCCTCCTCAGGGGCCTGTCCGCAGGCCCCGGACCGGCCC
>DASZJY010000062.1:0-3380 GCA_035947635.1 Acidimicrobiales bacterium
GCGCACGGAGAGGGGTCCGAAGAACCCCACGGTTCCCCAGCGAGTCACGAAGTTGGTTCCGGCAAGCTGCCCGTCCTGCTCGGCCGCGAAGGCGGCGCCGGGGTCGGCCAGCCAACGGGTGTGGACGTAGTCCTTGTCACCGAACAGGGAGGTCACGCCCGTGAACGCGTCGAAGGCGGAGCGCAGGATCGCATCGGCGAGAGGAAGATCGCTCTCCCGCAGGTCCCGTACGATGACGTCGGCCCGCTCGGCGGCTATGAGGGAAACGGTCTCGGTCATGGTCGCTCCTTCGTCGAGTCGATGAGGCCATGATCGAAGAGGTGCCCACCCCCGGGCATCGGGCAGACCCCCATCTTTAGGTCATCTCGCCCCCACACGATGGCTGGCCGCGAAGGCCACCAGCTCGGATCGGCCCTCGACGCCGACCTTGGCAGCCAGGTTGGCGATGTGACGCTCGACCGTCTTGGGAGACAGATAGAGGCGCGCCGCGATCTCTTTGGTGGAGCGTCCCTCGGCCAGCAGCGCCAGTACCTCCGCCTCCCTCGGGGTCACCCCCGCGGCCGCCCAGGGGGCCGCCAGGTCGGGAGCCGGCCGACGGCGTCGCGGCACCCGGGCGCCAGCCCGGCGGAGCAGCGATCGGCAGGCCGAGGCGACCGCGGGCGGACCGGCCGGATCGAAGAAGGCCAACGCGTCGGCCAGCCATCGCTCCGGGTCGCCCCAGCCGTCGACGAGGGCCGCCTCCGCCACCAGCCGGCGGGCGTGGTGCCGGTACCAGTCGGACGGGACGAGGTCGGTGTCAGCCCGAGCGAAAGCCTCCTCCGCTTCGGCGGCGCGCCCTTGCCGTCCCAGGATCACCGCACGGGCGTGGCCCACCCATCCTCGGATCAGCCAGTACACCGTCAGGCCCGACGCCTCCACCTCGATCACGGCCGCCTCGCCATCGCTGCCGTCGAGGGCGTGGACAAGGGCCCACAACCCCCGGTTGGGCGCGGTGACCGGCGTGCCCCGCAACAGTTCCATGCCGGCATCGAGCTCGCCCAGCGCCCGGACGCGGTCCTCCCGGACGACCCACAGCAGCGTCCGGGCCATGAGCGCAGCCACCCCGTGAACCTCAGGGTGGCCGCCCGAGACAGTGACGGCCTTGTCGATGGCCGCCTCCATCTCGGCCTGCTGATCCATCAGGGCGTGAGCCACCGCTTGCAGTACGAGCCCCAACCCTTCGACGAGGGGGAGCCGCAGCCGCCCCGCCTCGACGGCGCAGTAGCGGCCGGCGTCGAGGGCCCGTTCGGGTTCGGCATGATTGGTGAACCAGGCGGCCATCTGCAGGCTGACGGTGGCGGCGGTGGCCAGCGCCCCCGCGTCGAGCGCGGCCTGACGAGCCTGGGCGAGCCGATCGAGCGGGCCGCCGCCGAGCAGGTCGAGGGTGCCCAACTCATGCAGTGCCCGGACGCGCCACAGGGTCAGGCCGTGCTGCTCGGCCAGTGCCAACGCAGCGGAGAAGGCCCGGGCCGCTGAGGTGAGGTCACGCTGACGTTCGCGTTGGCCCAAGACCGCGAGGGCCTCACACGCCAGCTCGTAGCGCCCGTCGGACTGAGACGTGGTCAACGCCCTCTCGGCGAGGGTCACGGCATCGTCGAGGCGGCCTTCGCCGAGCGCCACCTGTGCGGCCAGGACCTCGTACTCGCTCGCGGCAACGCCACCTGATGCCGCGAGCTCTCGGGCGCGGTGGAGCTGATCCAGGGCTCGTGCCCAATCGGCGGACACGATGGCCGTTCGAGCCAGCCACAAATGCACCTGCGCCCGGCGCGTCGGCGGGCCCCCGAAGTCGGCCAGCTGAGACAGCAGGCGCTGGCCGACCTCACCCACCCGCTCGGCGTTGCCGGCCCGGACGAGCACCGCGCAGAGCGCCTCGTCAATCTCGACCGCCAGTTGCCGGTTGTCGCCGGCCAGTCGTCGGGCCCGCTCCAGGTTCGCCTCGGAGCTGGCCAGCGCGCCGCGACCGAACGACCGCAGGCCCGACTCGAGGTGCAACCCGGCCGCCCGGGCGGGTTCCCCAGCCTGTTCGGCGAGCTCGGCCGCCAGCTCGCACCACTCCCCCGGCAGGCCCGGATGAGCGGTCTCGACAGCACGCAGACCGCGCGCCGTCAGGGTTGCTCGCTCCGGCGGAAGGAGTTCCGCGAGGATGGCGTCCCGAGTCAGAGCATGGCGGAATCGGAAGCGGGGGCCGGGATCGGCGGCCTCCACGGACAGCAGCTGGGCGTCGACAGCCCGGCGGAGGCGATCGACCACAGTGGCTTCGTCCCGCCTGCTCATGTCCGCCAGCAGGCGCCAGTCGAAGCTTCGGCCGAGCAGCGCCGCGGCCACGAGAAGGTCCCGGGTGCCCGGGGCCGCTCCCAGTCGTCGCCGAACGGTCTCCGCGAACGTAGCGGGGATGACCAGGCCCGGAGAGCGGTCGAGGACCCAGCCGTCGGCTGTCTTCTCCAACTCGTCGGCCTGGACCATCCCTGCCAACAGCTCCTCGACGAGAAACGGCAGTCCATCGGCCCTCGCCACGACCACCTCGGCAAGCTCGCGGGGGACGACCGAAGCCCGCAGGCAGCCCGCGGCCATCAACACGACTTCCTCGTCACTCAGCCTCGGGAGCTCCACGATGGATGCGGAGCGCCGGGTGGCAAGGCCGTGGACGCACGTCAAAGCCCTGCTGGGTTGCTCGCCGCGAAGCGAGACCAAGCAGAAGACGGGTTCCCCCGCGATGTTGTCGGCCAGGTACTCGACGACCTCGATCGTCTCGGCGTCCGCCCATTGCAGATCCTCGAGCACGAGCACGCAGCCAGCGCCTTCGCCCAGGGTGGCGAGCAGCCTGAGCACGGCTTCACCCAGGACCACGAGCGACTCCTCCCCGGGTGACTCGCCGGGGAGGCGCCACTCGGGGACGAGCCGCCCGAGGATGGGCCGAAAGGGTGCCAGCTCCCGAACCTGTGGCGGTCCAGACTTGCGAAGATGTGAGAACAGCGCCTCCGCGACGGGCCGGAAGGGGAGCGGGCTGTCGCGCTCAACCGCCCGGCCGGTCAGCACAAGCGCTCCCCGACGAACGCCCTCCTCCGCCGCCTCCCTCAACAGGCGCGACTTGCCGACCCCAGCCTCGCCCGCGACGACCACCGTCGCGCCGTGTCCGTCGGCCAGGCGATCGAGGGCACGTCGGAGCTCCTGCCACTCCTGGTCGCGGCCGACAACCACGGGGCACAGCAGCTCCCGCACTCAGACGAGCATGCCACGAACGCGGGCGCTCGCTCGGAGCTCATTGCGCCATGAGATCGGCGCCAGCACCTGGCCAGCTGGACCGTGGGCTGCCGAGGTGCGCCACTCAGCCGGCGTTCTGG
>DASZJY010000063.1:0-3030 GCA_035947635.1 Acidimicrobiales bacterium
GGAGAGGGCGGGGACGGCGTGCTCGGGCACGCCGTCCACGGTGTCACGCCGCCGGGCTCGTCACCTCAGGAACGAAGGGACGTCGAACTCGTCCTCTTCGTCGATGTCGAGGGGGCCGCCACCCTGTCTGAAGAGGTCGTCGTCCTCGTTCAGCCCCAGGGGCGAGCCGGCGGTGCTCTCGACGCGGGGTGTGTCGGACGCCTCCTCCCAGCGGTCGAAGCCGGCAGCGATGACGGTGACCCGCACCTCGTCGCCCAGGGCGTCGTCGATGACCATGCCGGCGATGATGTTGGCGTCGGGGTGGGCCACGTCGTGGATGATCTCGGCCGCCTCGTTCACCTCGAACAGGCCGAGGTCGCTGCCGCCGGAGATGTTGAGCAGGATGCCCCTGGCGCCCTCGATGGACGACTCGAGCAGCGGGCTGGAGATGGCGGCCCGGGCGGCGTTCAGGGCTCGGCCCTCGCCCGAGGCGTATCCGATGCCCATCAGGGCCGACCCGGCGTTGCTCATGACCATCTTCACGTCGGCGAAGTCGGTGTTGATGAGACCCGGCGTGTTGATGAGGTCGGTGATGCCCTGGACCCCCTGGAGGAGCACCTCGTCGGCCATCTTGAAGGCGTTGAGGGCCGAGGTCTTCTCGTTGGACACCGACAGCAGGCGGTCGTTGGGGATGACGATGAGGGTGTCGACCTTCTCCTTCAGGGTCAGGATGCCAGTCTCCGCCTGCACCGCCCGCTTGCGCCCCTCGAAGGAGAAGGGCCGGGTGACCACGCCGACGGTGAGCGCACCGAGCGACTTGGCGATCTCGGCCACCACCGGTGCTCCGCCGGTGCCGGTGCCACCACCCTTGCCGGCGGTGATGAACACCATGTCTGAGCCCTTGAGCACCTCCTCGATCTCGTCGCGGTGCGCCTCCGCCGCCTGGCGGCCCACCTCGGGGTCGCTGCCCGCCCCCAGCCCGCGTGTGAGCTCACGCCCGATGTCGAGCTTGACGTCGGCGTCGCTCATGAGAAGGGCCTGGGCGTCGGTGTTCACGGCGATGAACTCCACACCCTTCAGCCCGGCGTCGATCATGCGGTTGACGGCGTTGACGCCACCGCCCCCGATCCCAACGACCTTTATGACCGCCAGGTAGTTCTGCGGTGCGCCGATCATCGTCTGCCCTCCATGGTCGTGCCGAGCGGCCATCGAACGCGGCCGGCTGCGGGCATCCTGAGAGGCCGACCGGCTGCGGTACGTGCCCGACCTCACCAGCCTCTACCTCCACTGCAGGTTTAGAGTTATGTCAACCTGTCCTTGGGGTCGACACTTTAGTGGGGTGTCACCGGCGAGTCAAGACCGGTGTGGCAGGGTCTCTCACGTCGAGCGTGGAGACCGTGCGAGGATCGACGGTGCCGAGCACGGTCCGCACCGAGCGCAGCTTCTCCTCGAGGGCGTCGGGTGCTCCCAGCCGGACGACCGCGTCGGGCCGCAGGCGGAGCTCCACCCCGTCGGGGGCGGCGGCCACCACCGCGACCCGAGGGGCGAGGTGGGGCCCGAGCGAGCCGGCCACCACGAGGGCGGCGGCCGCCGGGGGACCGAGGCGGGTCCCCGGCCCTCCTGCCGGCGGCACCCCCTCCAGGGCGGTGAGCTCGGCGGGCCGCTCGGCCGCCCTTTCCAACACCCTCCCGGAGACGTCCAACAGCGCCCAGGCACCGGTATCGTCCCTGGTCACGGCCACCGCAGCCCGTTCGACGACCCGGATCCGCACGGTGGCGGGCCACTGGCGGCGGACGGTCGCCCGCAGCACCCACGGCATCCCGGCGACCCGTCGGGCGGCCGCCCCCTCGTCGACGTCGAGCATGGGCCGCCCGGGATCGACGCCAGCAGCCGCCGCCACTGCGGCCGGCGCGCTGCGGGCCGCCCCCTCGACGACCACCCGGTCGACGTCGAGGAGCGGCGTCCTCGTGGCGCCCCATCCCGCGGCACCAACGGCGACGGCGGTGACCACCACGCCAAGCACCCGCAGCCGTCGCCGTCCCTGCCACCGGGTGACGGCGACGCGCCGCTGTCGGATGCGCGGATCCATCGGCGCTCGCCCGAGCGGCGGCGAGGGTGGAGCGTACGTCATACCCTCGACCTTTGGTTGAGGTAGGCCTCGACCAGCACGTTCATCCCTCCTCGAGGGTGGAGAACCCGATCAGATGGAGCTCGAGCCGCAGGTCGACCCCCGTCCGCTGCGCCACCAGGCGGCGGACCTCGGCGATGAGGGCGGCAACGTCGTCGGCCGAGCCGCCGGGGTCCACCTGTATGAAGTTGGCATGCTTCGGTGACACGTACGCGGATCCCCTCCGGTGGCCCTTGAGCCCGGCCGCCTCGACCAGGCGGCCGGCGGCGTCGTCCGGAGGGTTGGCGAAGACCGACCCGGCGTTGCTGCCCCCGGGCTGGTGCTCCCGCCGCCAGCGGACGATCTCGCCGATCTCCGCCTCGGAGGCGGCCCGGTCACCGGGTGCCAGGCCGAAGCAGGCGGCGGTGACCACATGGGTGGGCCCCAGGGACGAGCACCGGTAACCCAGGGCCAGCCGCCGGGCGTCGAGCTGCCCGTCGAGGTCGTCGCCCCCGAGGGCCACCACCCGGGCCCACCGGAGGCTGCGGCTGACGTCGGAGCCGTGACCGCCGGCGTTCATGCGAACCGCGCCCCCCACCGACCCCGGCACGCCGACGGCCCACTCCAGCCCGGTGAGGGAGGCGGCGGCGGTGCGGCGGGCCAGCACGGGCAGGCTCACCGCCGCGCCGGCGGTGACGTCGGTGCCGTCGATCTCGATGGTGAGCCGGGTGTCACTCATCGGGGAGCGCGATGATCGTGCCAGGTCGTTCGAGCTGGGTCGCGTCGGACCAGGGGTTGGCGTCCGCCAACCGCCACCACTGAGTGGTATCGCTGAACGCCACGTGGGCGAGAAGGTCGAGACGGTCACCGCCCCGGATCTCGTAGGTGCCGCTCGAGGACGGGGCGGGCGCGACCCGTGGGGCGAGCATAATGCGGTCCCCGTC
>DASZJY010000064.1:0-5906 GCA_035947635.1 Acidimicrobiales bacterium
CCGGCGTCGGCGCCGCCCGGGAACCGCTGGATGGTCGTGCTTCTGTCGGTGCTCACCGTGGCCGTCATCGCCCTCGCCATCTACGCAGTCAGCCTGAGCGGGCGGGACGACGACGAGGCGACCGCGCCCACGACGACCACCGCCCAGGCCCGTCCCCTCGTCACCCTCCCGCCCGGCGCCTTCACCAACTTCCGCGACGACGAGACCGGCTTCTCCATCCGCTATCCCTCGGCGTGGGAGCGGTACGAGGCGCCCGTGCGGGAGATCCGCCTGCTCGTGGGAGACGGGCCCTACTCGGTGCGGGTGCGCTCACGCCGAACCGAGGAGGCGACCACCGCTCAGAATCTCGCCAACGTCAAGGCCTTCGCCGACGGCTCGATCGCCGGGCCCACCGTCGTCGTCCTGCAACAGGAGTCACTCACCGTCAACGGCATGATCGGGTTCCGGTACCTCTACACGTTCACCGACGAGAGCAGCGGCATCCAGGGCGCCCACCTGCACTACTTCCTGTTCCAGGGGCACAAGATGCACGACCTCATCTTCCAGGCCCTGCCGACCGAGAGCTTCACCCAGATCGAGGGCGTGTTCGGCCAGATGCTCGAGAGCTTCCGCAGCGACCCCGAGCCGGCGGGCACGGCCCCTCCCACCACCACCGGTTGATGTCGCGGGCGAGCTCGCCCGCGCAAGCACCCCCTTCACGGGGCAATGGCGCGAGTACGGAGCGCACGCGAGAAGCGCCGGGCCCGAAGGCCCGGCGCCTCGTTGTTCAGTTCCCGCTTCGGGCGCTACTGACCGCAGAACTGGAACGGGTTGAGCAGGCCCACCGCTCCAGAGCAGTTGATCGAGTTGACGTGGCCGTGGATGGTCGTGATGTCGTGGCCAGCCGGTGTCCCGACACCCACCCGTTGGAGGACGGTGTCGAGGTCGGCGCCGATGCCGGAGACGTTACGCAAGGCGTTGTCGACGCGGATGTTGATGCCGGTGGTGCCGGTGCCCGGCCCCGGATTGTCGATGGTGCCCGGCCGTCCCTTGATCTGATCGACGACGGGCGCCAACGTCCGGGCCCTGTTGTTGATCTCCTTCACCACCCCGTTGATCGAGCCAGCCGTGCTCTGGATGGAGGACACGGTGTTGTCGATGCTCCGGGCGGCGAGGAGGACGTCGTTGGCCTGACCTGACAGCGGCTTGGCCGCGGCCAGGATCTGCTCGGCCCGGTCGGCGACGGTGTTCAGGATGGCCGTCTCGTCGAGGCGGGACACGTTGGACCCGGGGCCCACCTCGGTCGTGATCGTCTGAACCCGGTTCTTGATCTGCTTCACCGCCAGGGTGGTCCGGGACAGCTGGATCACCGCGTAGAGGGCGAAGGCGATCACGAGCACCAGGTTCACCGCGACGATGCCGGACTCGCCGCGGCCGCGGGTGCGGCCGTCGAGCCTCAGCACGGCCCGGACCCCGTGAGCAGCTGCACGGCCCCTGCGGAGCAGATGCTGGTCAGGTGCCGGTTGATGTCGGTCAGCCCGTCGTTGATGTTGCGGGCGTCGCCCTCGGCCGGGATCAGGATGCGGTTGGCGTTGTCGACGCGCTGGTGGATGTTCTGCACGCCCAGCTGCTGGGGCCCACATGGCACGCCGCCACCGCAGTCGCCGTTGCGGTCGGCCGAGATGAGCACGCCGGAGATGGACCGGGCCGTGCCCAGCACCGTCTGCAGCACCGCGGAGGTGTCCTTGAGGGACCCGTCGGTGTCGGCCAGCTTGTCGCGGATCGACGTGAGGGCGCCGATGATGTCGTTGGCCTGGCCCGGGATGGGCTTCAGGGCGGGGTCGATGCCGGCCAGGGAGCCGTTGATGCGGCTGACCTGGCTGGGCAGGTCGGTCACGTTCGTGCCCGCTCCCGTCACCGCGGCGTTGGCGGTGGCCAGGTTGCCGTTGATGTTGGCCAGGGAGTTGGTGATCACGATCAGATAGCCGACGACCACGAGGACGACGACGGTGAGCAGGATCACCCACACCTTGAGCCACCGGGACAGGAACGTCGCCTGGTCGTCGCTGCGCACCCGGCGCGGGGTGGGCGAATAGTCCGCCCGCGAAGACATTGTCTGGACCATGGTGTCTCCTCCCCGCCCCTAGCAGCGCCCGCCGCCGGTACCGGACAGCGCACCACTGTCGATGCAGTCGGCAAGGCGGTTGGCTCGATTGGCGTTGTTCAGGATGTTCCCGGTGTCGGTCTTGATGGCGCCGGCGACGGCAAGGGTCGTGTCGAGGTTGCGGTTGATCTGCGCGACCCCTCGCTGGATCGACTGGGCGGTGCCCAGGATCGTGCCGACGGTGCCGTTGATGCCGTTGGCCGTGTTGTTGATGGCGCCCGCCGTGCCGTTGATCGACGATGCCAGGCCGTCGATGTCGCGGGCCAGTCCGACGATGGTGTCGAGCTGTCCCTGCAGCGGCTTCGCCGTCTCGAGGATCGAGCCCGCCAGCTCGTTGGTCCTGCCCAGCTCGAGCACCGCCTTGGTGGACGTGTTGATGCCATCAACGACACGAGCGATGTTGTCCGCCTTGTCGTTGATGGCGTCGGCGTGCCACGCCGTGCGCTGAAGGAGGATCACGGCAATCGCCACTACCGCGATCACGATGATGAGCGAGAAGGTGGCCTGCCCTCGCTCACCCGTGGAGCGCCTCCACGGCAGCAACTGCATACTCATCCCCCCTGGGTTGTCGGGCCGGAATCGGAGCGACTCGGGTGTGACGACGAGAGCTGCGGCTCTGGATGGCCCGGTATCTCTAGCACGGAACTGAAGCGGGCGCACTCTATTGCATGTCATGGACTGGAGCAACAGGTCGTCCGGCCTATCACCAGCCCAAACGCGTTCCACGGTGGCCATTGGCCACCGTGGAGCGACAGATCAGATCATCCGACCCACTGCCGGCAAGGGCAGTGGGTGGGTCTAGGAGAAGCCTGTGATCAGCGGCGAGCGGTCGACCTCCGTCGCGCCGGGGCTGCGGGCGTCCCGCTCAGCAACGACTCGAGGTCGTCCTCGATGGCGCGCACGTCACCGAGGATGTCGCGCACCACCGGGGCGAGGGGGGCGGTCTGGTTGGCGATCGCCCGTACGCCGATGAGGACCGTGCCGACCGTGAAGCTGACGTGCTTCAGGATGGCGGCGATGGTGATGAGGTAGATGGCGAGGGCGGCGACGATGACGAACACCCCTACCAACGTTCCGACCGTCGCGAGCCCTATGTCCATGTCTCACGCTCCACGTTCTTGGTCACCTTTCTTCGTGTTCTTCGTGTCCTACGCGATCTCTTGCCCGCGGCCCTAGAGGAGACGCTGCAGGGCGGCGCCGTAGCGGCCGACCGCTTGGCGCGCTTGGCCCGTCAGCTCCTTGGTCTGCACGAGCTTGGGGACGGCGTCGAGCTCCGAGGTGATCCCGACCCCGTGCTCGAGGATGTCGTCGGCGTACGCCTTGATCTCCTGCGCCGGCCTGAGCACCTTGTTGAGGAGTCCCAGGCAGACGGGCGCCACCACGAAGAGCAGCAGCAGGTTGGCGATCCACCACAGGACCACGCGCTACCTCCTTGTTCGCCGGAATCCCCGGCGACCGCCATTGTATGTCGCGCGTCTATAGATGGAAAGCCCCCCTAGTGGGG
This sequence comes from Acidimicrobiales bacterium, assembly GCA_035947635.1. GTDB lineage: Bacteria > Actinomycetota > Acidimicrobiia > Acidimicrobiales > AC-14 > DASZJY01. The sequence goes on from DASZJY010000064.1 coordinate 3,648, forward strand.
GCTCTGGGGGCTCAGGCGGCGCTGGGGACGACCTCGTCGACGAAGTCCACGATGGCCTCGACGGCCCGACGCACCGGTTCCCCCTTGTCGAGGGGCAGCGGCTCCCCGCTGCGATCGGCCTCTACCACGTCGGCGTCCTCGGGCACGATACCGGCCAGGGGCACCTTGTACTCCGCCGCCACCGAGGTGAAGAACTCGGCGTCGTCGGGAAGCCGGGCCTTGTTGCCGACGCCGTAGACGCGAGGGATCCCGAGCTCCTCGGCCAGAGCGATCGTGCGCCCGGCGGTGAGGATGGACTTGCGGCTGGGCTCCATCACGACGAGCAAGATGTCGGCATAGGCGAGAGTGCCGCCCGACCGGCTCAAGTGCTCGAGGCCCGCCTCCATGTCGACGAGGGTGACGTCGGCCTCTTCCTCGATGGCGGCTCCCAGGATGCTGCGCACGGCAGCGTGGCTACCGCACGTTCAGCCGGCGCCCGCCTGGGTGATGCGCATGGCGTGAAGCAGGGTGACCTGGGCGGGGGTCTCTGCGCCGTACTCCTTCACCAGTTGGGCCGGTGTGAGCCCGCCGTCACCCGCCCCCACGACGAGCGAACGGGGGAGGAGAGGGACCTCGTCGGCCTGCACGGCGTCGAGGCCCAGGCTCAGGGCCAGGTTGGGGTTGGAGTCGGTGTCGATGGCCAGCACCCGCTTGCCCCGTTGGGCGTAGGTCTGGGAGATCAGGGCGGAGATGGTCGTCTTGCCCACGCCACCCTTGCCGACGATGCCGATCTTCATGAAACTATGCTCCTCGCTGGCGTTTGGCCCGCCTGACCGCAGATCACATATCTTCCCACAGCAGAATCGCGAGAATGAGGCGTACCTCGACGTCACACATCGAAGGAGGCAAGTTGACGCAAGTGCGTGACTACCGGCAGTGGTCGCACGAGGACGAGATCTGCTTCATGCGCCCGGGTGAGATCCACGAGCCGTACCGGGAGATCCCCCCGCCGTTGCCCTCCGAGCTCGACTCGGCGCTGCAGCGCATCGCCCAGCAGGACGTGTCCCTCACCGGCGGCCCCCGGGGCAAGTAGAGCCAGATCGGCAACGGCGGCGGGCCCGCCCCCGCCGCCTTTGGATGACTGCTGATCTACCTCGGTCGGGCCAGCGGCCTGGAGCGCCGAGGTGTTACGTCGCGGAGCGCTGTCGCTGGCCAGCGAGTTGGAACAGCACTTATCAGACCACCGTCAGGTCGATCATCTGGTCGATGCCGACGCGCTCGACCATCCCCGACGGTGAGGCCAGCTCGAGACGGGCGGCCCGGTCGATGCCGCGGGCTGTGCCCCGCGTCTCTCCCTTGGGCCGGAGCTTGACCTTGACCCGCTGCCCGAGGAGCGCGCACCGGGCCTCGTAGGCCGCCGCCACCGCCGCGGTGCCCTCCTCCAGCCGTGCCACGCCGCGGTCGACGGCGCCCAGCACGCCCTCGAGGAGCTCGTCCCGCTGCTCGCCGGTCAGCCCCAACCGGGACAGCTGGAAGCGCATGGTGACCACCACGTTCTTCACCCGGCCGGGGCCGAGCTGGACCTCGGCCTTGACCGCCGCCACCTCGGCCCGCTCGGGGCCCTCTATGACACCTGCCGGCCACCACGTGGCGAGCTGGCGGCTGCTCGCCGCCTCAGCACCCTCCAGCGCCGCCAACCCGGCGACGAGCCAGCTGATGTCGCCCTCCTCGGCGGCCAGCCGGGGACGCAGGAGCACCGCGCACACGAGCGAGTCGGCCGGCGGCGCCGTCCAGATGGCGCCGTGGAGGCCTCGGGGCCCGACCTCGTGGTCGACGGTGACGGTGGCGCCGTGAGGACCGTCCTCCCGGTTCGCCCACGCCAGGGCCATGGCCTCCGCCGACACCGCTACCGGGAAGTGACGCAACAGGCGACCGAAGCGCTCGACCGTCTCCGGACCCAGCGCACCTCCCAGGGGTGCCGCCGGCCGCTGCGGGCTCTCGGTGGGGCTCTCCGGCGGGCCGTCGCTCATCACTGGGAGGTGAGGGGGATCAGGCGCTCCACCCGCCACGCCCCCGCCTCGGACGACAGCTCGACGGAGGCGGCCGGGAGGGTGCCGCCGAGGGCGACCGGGAGCGGCGAGTGGACGACGACGCGCGCCCGGCCCGGCTCGTTGGGGGCGGTGTCGAGCTCGTACTGGAGGGAGTCGAGGTCGTTGCCGGCCAAGTCGGCGCGCAGCCCGTTGACGAGGTCGGAGAGGAACTCGTCACGCTCGGAGTCGG
>DASZJY010000065.1:0-6701 GCA_035947635.1 Acidimicrobiales bacterium
CGTCTGGGTCAACGGCGAGCCGGCGACGGCCGACACCGTGGTGCACGGCCACGACGTCGTCGCCGTGCTCCCGCCCGTGTCGGGCGGAGCGGGCGACGTGGCCGTCGCTGCGCCCACTTCTCGGCCACCGGCAGCGCTGGGCGGGGCCGCCGCTGGTGGTGCCCGACCCGGCGGTGACGCCGGGGGAAGGCCGCCCCCCGAGCCTGCCGGGACTCGATCGGCGGCGCGGGGCGGGGCGGGCGAGCCGCCCCGGCCCGGCGCCTTTGCCGCCCTCGGAGGCCTGCCCACCGGGCATCCGGGCCCCAACGGGGCGCTGGCGACGAACGGTGGACCGGTCGCGGCATCGTCGGCGGTCGCAACCTCCGCCGGGCCCACGGGCACCGCCACCGCGACCGTGCGCGCCCCCGTGCGCCCCCCCGGTGCCGTCCCCGGGAGGCCTTCGCCTCCGGCGCAAACCCGCCCTGAGGGTCTGAAGACGGTTCTTGGCGGCCTGGCGGTCACCTACGACACCAAGCGGCCGCACGGGCGCATCGGCCTCCTCTGGGCGATCGTCACCGTCGTGCTCACCGTCCAGGGCGAGCAGTGGCTCGCCGGGTGGCTGGCGGTCAACGCCTTCGTCGGCGGGTCGCAGGCCGCCGCCTGTCGGCGCGCCCTCGACCATCGCCCCCAGCCGGCCCTCGCCGCCGTCCTCGCCGCCGGCGCCCCCCTCGCCGCCCTCTACGGCGTTCGCTTCGTCGTGGGCGTGGTCGGGCTCGCTCTCGCCCTCGCCCTGGTCGCCGGCACGCTCGGCCACGGGCGCAGCGCCCATGCCCTCGCCCTCGCCCTGGCGATCGGCGCCGTGCTCGGTGCGGCTGCGGCCGGCCTGGTGGTCACCCGCGACCTCGGGATCGCCCCGACGCTCTTCCTCCTCGCCTGTGTGGCGACGTACGACGCCAGTGCCTACCTGGTCGGGACCGGCGCGTCGTCGTCGTGGGAAGGCCCGGTCGCCGGGATGGTGGCTCTCATCCCGGTGACGTTGATCGGGGCCATCATCCTGTCGCCCCCGTTCCCGTCGGGAGCGCCCCTTGCCCTCGGCCTCCTGGCCGGGGCGCTCGCTCCCGCCGGCCCGCTGGTGGGCACCGCCCTGATCGGCAGCCGGGACGCCGACGCGCCCGGCCTCCGCCGCCTCGACTCCCTCATCCTCCTGGGCCCCGCCTGGGCCTGGTGGGCAACCAGCCTCATCCCCTAGCGGGCGCCGCCGGGCACCGAACAGTTGGCAGCTCCGTCGGCCCTCCGGGCGAGGTAGCTACTTCTTCGTCTCCCAGAAGATCTTGTCGATGTCGGCGATGACGTCGAGAAGCTTCTGGCCGTCGGCGGGGTCCAACGACTTCTTGGCGGCGCCGGCCGCCTTGGTGGCATCCCAGAACAGCTGGTGGAGCTCGGGGTACTTCTCGAGGTGCTCGGGCTTGAAGTAGTCGGTCCACAGCACCCAGAGGTGGTGCTTCACCAGGTCGGCCCGCTCCTCTTTGATCTGCACGGCCCGCTGACGGAAGACCTCGTCGTCGGAAGCCTGGTATTTCTCCTGGCAGCCCTTGACCGACTCGGCCTCGATGCGGGCCTGCGCCGGGTCGTAGACGCCGCAGGGAAGGTCGCAGTGGGCATGCACCTTCTGCGGCGGGGACAGACGGTCGACGAGAGCGGCCAGGCCGGTGACAATGGGCATGCCCTGACTCCTTCTTCCGGGGACGTGGTCCGTACCGAACACTACCCAGTCGGCCGCGGGGCCGCCGCCGGGCGGCTCGGCGCGGTACTCGCCGCCCTGGCCGGTGCCGGCTGGCTCACCGTGCGGGTGATCCCGCGGGTAGAGGTCGTGGGCGACAGCATGCGCCCCACCCTCCAGCCCGGCGACCGCCTGGTGCTGTGGCCGTGGGGCCGCGGCCGGCTGCGCCGGGGCGACCTCGTCGCCTTTCCCGATCCCCGCCAGGGGTCGCGGGTGATGGTCAAGCGGGTGGAGTCGGTGTCGCCCGGGCAGGTCCGGGTCGCAGGAGACAACCCGGCCTCCAGCACCGACAGCCGTCACTTTGGCCCGGTGATGCTCGACCGGGTCCGGGGGCGGGCGGTGTACCGATACCACCCGGCCGACCGGCGAGGACGGCTGGCGGCGGTTCGGCCGCCCGCTCGGGAGGGACGGGCCGCCGGCGGTACTGTTGGTGTCGTGCTAGAGGCAGAGCTCGACCGCGTCCTGGCCCCCGATTTCCTCGGCGACCTCTCGGCGCTCTCCGTGGACGAGCTCCGCGTCCGGCGGGACGAGTGCACGGCGGTCGGCGAGAAGATCTCGTACCTGCGGCGGCTGGTGCATGTCCGCATCGACATCGTCCTGGCGGAGCTCCGCCGGCGCGCCGAGGGAGGCGACCCGGCTGACGTCGCCGGCCTGGTCGACGACCTCAGCGGCGTGCTGGCGGGGAACGTGTACTCCCCCGAGCACCAGCGGATGGTCGACCCCTCGCCGCCGCCCGACCTCGACCAGGTCACCGCCGAGTTCGAGGCGTCGCTGGGCCCGAAGGGCCTGGCCGACCTTCCCGACCTGGGCGACGACGAGATCCGCGCCCTTGCCGACCGGCTCACCGAGCTCGACCGGGAGCTGTCGTCGAGGCGCCGCGAGGTGTTCGACCGCGTCGACGCCCTCGGCGCCGAGCTCACCCGGCGCTACAGCTCGGGTGAGGCCACGGTCGACTCGGTGCTGCGCTGACCCCTCGCTGACGCCCTTCGCAGGCGGTCCCCAGATGCCGCCGCGCCCGCTGAGCGGGAGCATCGGGCGACGACGGGCGACGACGGGTTGCCTGGGTAGGGTTTGACCCGTCGTGCGCCGGCTGGCCGTCCTCTCGCTGCACACCTCTCCGCTCGCCCAGCCCGGTTCCGGCGACGGCGGGGGCATGAACGTGTACGTGCGTTCGCTGTCCTCCGCCCTCGCTCGGGCCGGCGTCGAGTGCGACGTCTACACGCGCGCCTGGCGCCCCGACCTCCTGCCGGTGGTCGACGTGGAGCCCGGGTTCCGCGTGCACCACGTCGAGGCCGGGCCCCTGGAGGCGGTGCCGAAGGAGGAGATGCCCGAGCTGGTGGGGCAGTTCAGCGATGGAGTGATGGGACGGGTGCTCGCCGAGGGACCGCCCGACCTCATCCACGCCAACTACTGGCTCTCGGGCGTGGCAGGCCACCACCTGAAGCACGAGCTCGGGCTCCCGCTCGTCTGCACCTTCCACACCCTCGCCCGGGTCAAGGCCGAGGCGGTGCTGGAGGAGAACGACCGCCGGGCCCGGGCCGAGACCGAGGTGGTCGGGTGCTCCGACGCCATCCTCGCCTCGTCCGAGCACGAGCGCGTCCAGCTCGGACGGCTGTACGGCGCCGAGCCCGAGCGGGTCGAGGTGGTGCCGCCGGGGGTCGACCACGAGCTGTTCTCCCCCGGCGATCGCGCCGCCGCCCGGGCCGCCCTGGGGCTGGGCGACGGGCCCGTTCTCCTGTTCGTGGGCCGGATCCAGCCTCTCAAGGGGGCCGACGTGGCCATCGAGACGGCCGCCCGGCTCGGCCCCGAGACGGTGCTGCTCATCGTCGGCGGTCCGAGCGGGCCCGAGGGAGAAGCCGAGTGCAGGCGCCTGGCCACCCTGGCCGACGCCCGGCGTCTCGACGGCCGCGTGCGCTTCGTCCCACCCCAGCTGCACGAGCGCCTGGCCACCTACTACCGAGCGGCCGACGTCTGTCTGGTCCCCAGCCGCACCGAGTCGTTCGGTCTGGTCGCCCTCGAGGCGGCGGCCTGCGGGACCCCGGTGGTGGCGGCTGCCGTGGGCGGGCTGCAGACGCTGGTTGACGACGGGACCACCGGCTTCCTCGTCCCCGGTCGTGACGCCAAGGCCTTTGCCCGTTGCGCCGCCGAGCTGCTTCTCGACCGGCGCCGCGCCGCCGAGATGGGTTCAGCGGCGACGATCGGTGCCCGCCGCTACAGCTGGTCGATCACCGCCGCCCGGCTGCGCCGGCTCTACGCCGACCTCACCGCCCGGGAGCCGGTCGAGTGCCAGTAGTCTGAGGGTCGGCGCCTGGCGGGGGGCGGTCCCGCCGCCGGGTTCCCGAGAACCGAACCCCGCTTCGCCCGGCGCTGTTCCGCGCGCCTGGATGCATCTCATATCCTTTCTTGCACGGCCGGACGCCTCGGCGCTAGGGTGAGCGCCGGCCCGAGGGGCGGAACGGACGAGCGTTCGGGGAAGTGCGGTCGTCCGGGAGGTTCCTCGGGCCGTTCTGCAAGCTGGCGAAGGCTTGCGCCGGTAGCTGCCGAGTAACTACCTTTCTCGGGCATCTTGGGCAGCCCGGCGTGAGGCTGCACAGCGCTCACCGCATGGTCAAAACCAGGATTTCGGCTGCCGCGCTCGTGCTTGTGATGGTCGTGGCCTTGGCCACGCCAGGTTCAGCCGACTCGCTGGACGAGCGACGTCGAGCCGCCCAGGCCAAGCGGGCCGCCGCCGCCCGGCAGCTCGACGTCCTTCGGGCCGACGACCGCCAGCTCGAGTCCGCGCTCCGCGACCTCGAGGCCAGCCTCGCCGCCCAGGCCGCCGCCACCCAAGCCGCCCAACAGGCGGAACGCGCCGCCCAAGCGGCCGTCAGCTCGGCCGAGGCGCGCCTGGCCGCCACCGAGCAGCGCATGTCATCTCTGAAGGCCCAGGCCGCGGCGCTTGCCGTCCGGGCCTACGTCCACCCGGGGGGCGACGGCCTCCTCGAGATGGTGCGGTCCCGCGACTTGGGCGAGGCCAGCCGCCGAGAGACGCTGCTCGCCCATGTCGCCAGCACCGATCGCGACGTGCTCAGCCAGCTTCGGGCGACACGGGAGGACCAGGAGTCCGAGCAGGGACGCGTGCGGAAGCTCCGCGAGCAGGCCGAGGCCCGGCGCCGGGCCGCTTCCGCCCGGCTGGTCGATCTGGCCCGGGCTCGGGCCGACCAGGCCCGCATCCAGGGAGCGCTCGACGCCCGCATCGCCGCGTACGTGAGCGACCTGGAGGGGCTCGCGCGGGAAGAGGGCAAGATCCAGGAGCTCATCCGGGCCCGTTCCCAGCCACCGCCAGTCGCGGTCGTCCCCACCCTGCAGCAGGTCGTCTCGGGCGGGGGCAACGCGCCCCGTGCGGCGTCCTCGGGAGGGCTGATCTGGCCCGCGTCCGGTCCGGTCAACTCGCCGTTCGGCCCTCGGTGGGGCAGGATGCACACCGGGATCGACATCGGCGCGCCGAGCGGTGCCGCCATCCGGGCGGCCAAGGGTGGGACGGTGATCTCGGCCGGCTACAACGGGGGCTACGGCCTGGCCGTCGTCATCGACCACGGCGGGGGCCTCACCACGCTCTACGGGCACGCCAGCTCGATCTCGGTGGGTGACGGGGCCAGCGTCTCGCAGGGACAGACGATCGCCGCGGTTGGTTGCACGGGGAGCTGTACCGGGCCACACCTGCATTTCGAGACCCGCGTCGGCGGCAACCCCCAGAACCCCATGAACTACCTGCCGTAGTTCTCCATCGCCCGGGAGGACCCGCGCCTAGCCTCGCCTCCATGGCTGTGCGGTTGCTCGTGCTCGGCGGGGGGAGGATGGGCGGCGCGCTCGTCGGCGGTCTCATCTCCTCGGGCTGGGCGGCAGCGGAGATCACCGTGGTCGAGCCGGTGGCCGCCCGGCGCGCCGAGCTGTCGGCCGAGCACCCGGGCCTGCGGGTCGTCGCCGAGGCCGAGGCCGCCGACGGCGCGGTGGTGGCGGTGAAGCCGGGCGACGTCGAGGCCGCCTGCCGGTCGATCGCCGCCGTCGGCGTGACGCGGGTGCTGTCCATCGCCGCCGGCGTCCCCTTGGCCCGCCTGGAGGAGCTGCTCGGGACGGGCGCTGCCGTCGTGCGGGCAATGCCCAACACCCCCGCGCTAATCGGTGCCGGGGCGGCCGCCATCGCCCCCGGTCGCGCCGCCGGAGACGATGACCTGGCCTGGGCCGAGAGCATCCTCTCGGCTGTGGGCATCGTCGTGCGGGTGGACGAGCGCCTGCTCGACGCCGTCACCGGGCTGTCCGGCTCGGGGCCCGCCTACGTCTTCCTGGTGACGGAGGCGCTGGTCGACGCCGGGGTCCTCAACGGCCTCCCCCGGCCCGTCAGCCGGGACCTCGTCGTCCAGACCGTGCTCGGGTCGGCCCGGCTTCTCGCCGAGTCGGGCCAGGAGGCGGAGCAGCTTCGGGCCGCGGTCACGTCGCCCGGCGGCACGACCGCAGCCGGCGTGCGGGCTCTCGAGGCGGGGGCGGTCCGCAGCGCCCTGCTCGAGGCGGTGACGGCGGCGACCGAGCGCTCGCGGGAGCTCGGCCGCGGCTGAGCCGAGCCCTCCCCTTTCCTCGCCCGACCAGGCGGCGTAGATTGCCCACCAGCGAAGAGGGGTGATCTCACGGTGCAGTCGAATGCGCGGGCCGGCTTCCTGACCGCGGCCGAGGTGGCGGGGCTCCTTCGGGTCTCGACGATGACGGTCTACCGGTTGATCAAGAACGGTCAGCTGCCCGCGGTGCGGGTCGGCAAGTCCTACCGGGTCAGGGAGGACGACGTCGACCGTTACCTGGCCGGCACCTACACCGAGGCGGGATAGCCCAGCGGGAGCGGCGGCGGCCCGGCAGTAACGTGCCGGTGCCATGGCCGCCGGCTTCGAGACCGTGTCGTTCCTCTCCGACTACG
>DASZJY010000066.1:0-2913 GCA_035947635.1 Acidimicrobiales bacterium
CTTCGGTGGCGGCTGCGAGCTCCTCGGTGAGCTCGGCCACCCGGGCGTCGGCAGCCGCGCCGGACGGGCTCGTGTCGGTGGTCACGTCATTCATCTTCGCCAGTCGTGCGCCGGCCCCTGCGAATGCTAGCCAAGGGCGCCTCCTCGCCGACTGATCGGGTGGTCGACGCGGTTAGCCTCGGGGCACGTGCGTCATCCGGGAGCAGCGTGAAGCCTGACGAGGTCGACCCTCGGAGCGGCGTCCGCATCGTCGGTGGCGACGTCGGCTACGCCGACGGTTCCGAGCAGCGATTGCTCGACGTGCTGGAAGCGGCGGGTGACCGGCGTACGGCGTCGGACGAGCTGGCCGCCCACGTCGTCGACTGGCCTTCCCGCTACCACCTCTCCCGGTTGCGGGCCAACCTCCTGCGCCCTCTGGGGTTCGGGGCCGGAATGCGGGTCCTCGACGTCGGCGCCGGGATGGGCGCGCTGGCCCGCCACCTGGGTGAGACGGGTGCCGACGTCGTCGCCCTCGAGGGCACCCTCGACCGGGCGCGCGCCGCCGCAGCGCGCTGCGAGGGCCTCGACAACGTCGAGGTGGTGTGCGGCCCGGTCGAGTCTTTTTCCGACGACGAGGGTTTCGACGCGGTCGTGTGCGTAGGTGTCCTCGAGTACGCCGGCGCCCGGGCCGGTGAGCTGCTCGCCCGCCTCCGGAGCCTCACCCGCGACGACGGTGCCCTCGTCGTCGCCATCGAGAACCAGGTCGGGCTGCGCTACCTCCTGGGGTACGGCGAGGACCACTTGGGCGAGCCGTGGGTGGGTGTCGAGGGGTACCTCGCCGATCCTGCCGTCCGCACGTACTCACGCCGCCGCCTGGCCGAGCTGTTGGGCGGCGCCGGCTTCGCCGCGTTGCACTGGCTTTTCCCCTATCCCGACTACAAGCTGCCGTCGGCCGTGGTGGACCAGAGCGCGTTCGACCGCCCCGACGCGGCGACCTTCGTCGACCGCATCGTCGGATGGCCGTGCAGCGCCGAAGCCTCGCAGCCCCTGCGCCTGTGCGACGACCGCTGGGCCCACCGAGTCTTCCTCGACGCCGGCCTGGGGCCCGACGTGGCCAACTCGTTCCTTGTCGTGGCGGCAGCCGAATCAACCGGTGTCGAGCGGCTCGTCGACGGCGACACCGCCGCCTGGTTCTTCGGCCGGGAGCGATCGCGGGTTTGGCTGCGATCGAAGCGCTTCCCGGCGGTGAGGGGCTCGGGCCAGCCGGAGGTGGAGGTGGCGCCAATCGACCCCGGGGCCCCCGAGCGCCGTCAGGGCTGGCTCCGCCAGGCCTACGACCGGACCGAGACGCTGGTCGAGGGGCCGAGCGTCGAGCAGCTGGCGCTCGAGGCCCTGCTCGAAGGACCGGAGGCGGTCGCCGAGGTGCTGCGCCGCTGGCGCCGTCATCTCGCCGGCCTCGAGGGCGACGCCACAGCCGAGCCCGAGGGGTCACCGCCGGCGGACCACCCGTTCCGTTCGGGGGAGACCACTCGTGTCCTCCCGTCCGACCACCTCGACGTCGACCTCTCCAACTTCGTCGTGGGCGCCGACGGCGCCCTGGTGCTCGTCGACCGCGAGTGGGCGGCTCCGAGCGCGGTCGACGCCCTCCTGGTCCAGGTGCGGGCGCTGTGGTGGTTCGCGACCGAGCTCGTGCAGCACGGCATTTCCCATCCCTGGCCGCGGCACGCCACCGTCGACGAGCTCACCGAGACGCTGGGCCTGTTGTGCGGCCTTCCCGTGTCGACCACCGACGTCGATCGCTGGCGCGACGCCGAGGCCCGACTGCAGTCGAAGGTGGTGGGCGAGCCCGTCGCCCAGCTGCGAACCGCGCTCGCGGACCTGGGAGGCACCAGCCAGTTCACGCCCGCCGTGTTCGGTCGGCTCCCGTTCACCGTCCTTCGGCGCGACCTGGCCGAGGCGACCGCCAACGTGTCCGTCCTGCGGGAGGCGGTTGCCGCCGAGCAGTCCCGGGGGGCGGAGGCGACCGCCGCGCTCACCGCCCAGCGGGACGCCGCCCAGGAGGCGTTCGAGGCCACCCGGGCCCACGCCGAAATGCTGCAGGCGGCTCTGGCCGACAGCGAGGCCCGGCGTGCCGAGGTCGAGCGGGTGCTCGCCGAGGCCAACGCCCGATGGGAGGGATCGCTGAGCGGGCTGGCCGCACGCGTCGGCCGCCGTCTGCTCGGCCTGGTGGGCCGCCGGTAGCTGACGCCCACTTGACCAGGTTCAGCCGACGGCCACCGGTGGTGACCTATCGTGTCGCCAACTGTGGCGGAAAGGCTGATTGCGCGCCGGGACTCGGGCCGGGTGACAGGGGCCACTGGGCCGTTGCACGTCCGAGTCATCCGGGGGAAAGGGCGCGGGATCGTCGCCGGGCGGCGGTTCGGCGAGGGGGAGCTGATCGAGCGGATCCCTGTGATCGTCATCCCCGCCGACGAATGGGAGCTCGTCGGGGAGAGCGTTCTCTCCGCCTTCTGCTTCAGCTGGGGCGACGACAACGACGACACTGCCATCGCCCTCGGCCACGGCTCGTTGTTCAACCACTCGTACCGGCCGAACGCCTTCGCCGAGCTGCTCATGCGCCAGCGGCTCATCGAGTTCAGGGCCCTGCGCGACATCGGCGAGGGCGAGGAGATAACCATCAACTACAACGGCGATCCCGACTCCACCGATGAGGTCGGCTTCCCGGTCAGGTGAGCCAGCCGAGTCAGGTGCGCACTGACACGGTGGCCATCAGGCCGTAGTGGTCCGACGCGACGAGGCGGGGGTCGTCGGGTGCGGACCGCTCGAAGGTGACGAAGGCGTCGTGCACGTCGACGCGGTCGTTCACGAAGATGTAGTCGAGCACCGCCTCGGGGCCCTGGGCGGGACCCCGCAGCGGTGTGGGGACGGTCTTGT
>DASZJY010000067.1:0-1743 GCA_035947635.1 Acidimicrobiales bacterium
ACCGCCCCGGGGCGGGAGGCCGCCGGCACCATCACCCAGGCTCAGCTCACCGAGATCGCCACCACCAAGCTCCCCGACCTCAACGCCAACGACCTGGAAGCCGCCAAGCGCCAGGTCGTCGGGACCGCTCGCTCGATGGGGATCTCGGTCCGATGAGCCGCAGCAAGAGGTACACCGACGCCGTCCGCCGCTTCGACCGCGAGCACCTGCACGGGCCGGGCGAGGCCGTCGACCTCGTGAAGAGCCTCGCCCCCGCCCGCTTCGACGAGACGGTCGAGCTGGCCGTCCGCCTGGGTGTCGACCCTCGTAAGGCCGACCAGATCGTGCGGGGCACGGTCGGGCTACCGGCGGGCACGGGCAAGGCGGTGCGGGTGGCGGCCTTCGCTGCCGGTCCCGCCGCCGCCGAGGCCCGGGACGCGGAGGCCGACGTCGTGGGGTCCGACGACCTGGTCGAGCGCGTGCAGGGCGGGTTCCTCGACTTCGACGTGGCCATCGCCACGCCCGACCTCATGCCCCAGGTGGGGCGTCTGGGCCGCATCCTCGGGCCTCGGGGCCTCATGCCCAACCCCAAGACGGGAACCGTCACCGCCGAGGTGGGGCGGGCGGTGCGGGAGTTCAAAGGTGGTCGGGTGGAGTACCGCACGGACCGCTACGGCAACATCCACGTCCCAATCGGAAAGGTGAGCTTCGGTCGCCGTGCGCTGCTCGAGAACATGCGAGCGGTCGTCGACGAGCTCCAGCGGGCCAAGCCCGCCTCCTCCAAGGGGCGCTACCTGCGCGGTCTGACCGTCTCGTCCACCATGGGCCCCGGCATCAAGGTCGACCCCAACGCCGTCCGCGCCATCGACGACGAGCTGGCCGAGGCGTCGTAGCGCATTGGGTCAGGAAAGTGGTTGAAATTCAGCCACTTTCCGTAGCCAGAACGGTCCGTAGTATCCTCGACCGCAGATTCCACAACCGCCCTAGACGTTCGGTGCGCCCCGGCGCGTAAGCGGCCCTGACCGGCCCGCCCAACCAGGCGTGACGTCCCCCTCTCGGGGGCCTCTCGTCTGGCGTGCCGCCACCCGGACGAGGAGGTTCCGCCCATGGCCCTCGAGAACCCAAGGCCCGAGAAGGTGGCCGTCGTCGACGAGGTGCGCACGCGCCTGTCGTCGGCCAACGCCGCCCTGCTCACCGAGTACCGGGGGCTGCGGGTCGACGAGCTGGCCCGGCTGCGCCAGGCGGTGCGCGATGCGGGCGGCGAGTACAAGATCTTCAAGAACACCCTCGTCCGCCTGGCGGTCGCCGACCTGGGCTTGTCCGCCCTCGACGACCTGCTTACCGGCCCCACCGCCCTGGCCTTCGTCGACGGCGACGCGGTGGCGGTGGCCAAGGCCCTGCGGGAGTTCTCCCGGACGTCGCCCAACCTGGTCATCAAGGGCGGCCTCCTGGGCTCCACCGTCCTGAGCGCGGCGGACACCAGTGCCCTGGCCGACGTCGCTCCCCGCGAGGAACTGCTGGCCCGGCTGGCCGGGGCGTTCTCCGCCCCCCTCAGCCAGCTCGCCCGCCTGCTCGCCGCCCTCCCTCGCAACTTCGCCTACGGCCTGTCCGCCCTCCTGGAGCAGCGGGGCGGCGCACCGGAGCCGGCGACTGCCGAGCCGGCCGCCGCCGACGAGGCCTCGACCGCAGAAGCGGCCCCGAGCACCGAAGCGGCCCCGAGCACCGAAGCGGCCCCGAGCGCCGAAGCAGCCCCGAGCACCGAAG
>DASZJY010000068.1:0-2451 GCA_035947635.1 Acidimicrobiales bacterium
GGTCGGCCGCCCAACGACATCGCCCGGTTGATGGCGGCCGACCCACCGTGGCCTCGGCCTCGTCCTCGATATCAACCTCGACGCCGACCTCGAGGGCAGCTGCCCGGTCGGGGACCGCCGGGTCGGCGCCCAGCCCCCAGACCACCCAGGTGCGCACCTCGTCGAGCTCGTTGGCGGCGGCCACGTCGTGGTCCCACTGCCGCACGCCGGGCGCCTCGGCCCGTCGTCGTTGACCCATCGGTCCTCCTTCGATCGGATGGCGCCCCGCCGGCGCCCTGCTCACCGCGATACCCGCACGGCGGCCGCGGGGAACGTCTGAGGCGTCGGGCGTCGTTCCCGCCAGGACTTCAATGTGTGGCGGAGGCGCCACCCCGGGTAGATATTCGGAAACACTTCCCGCGCGCGTCTCTTCGCGGGCTGAAGCAGTCGCCTGGAGGCGGTGTCGCGCGGCACGAGGTTCGAGAGGAGAAGCAATGGCAACCACCGGCACCATTGCCAGGTTTTCCCGGAACGGCCACCGGCCTGAGGGAACCCTGCGCATCGCCCAGCTCGCGCCCTGCTGGCTCACCGTGCCCCCCAAGGGGTACGGGGGCATCGAGGCCATGGTCGCCCGGCTGGCCGACGGCCTGGTCGACCGAGGTCACGAGGTCACGCTGTTCGCATCCGGCGGATCGCGCACGAAGGCCGACCTGGTCAGCCTCTACGACGAGGCGCCGGGGATGGCCGAGGCGGTGGACAAGCCCTACCTGGAGTTCCCGCACGTCCTGAACGCCTACGACCAGGCAGGCCGGTTCGACGTCATCCACGATCACACTTTCCCCGTCGGCCCCTCCATCGGCACCCAGGTCGAGCGGGCGGCGGTCGTCCACACCATCCACGGGCCGCCGGCCCATCCCACCGCTCGACCGATCTACGGTCACCTGGGCGACCGGGTCCACCTGGTGGCGATCAGCGACTTCCAGCGCGAGGCCACGCCCGAGGTGAACTACGCGGCGACGGTGTACAACGGCATCGACATCGACCGGCACCCCTACCGGGCGGACAAGGAGGACTTCCTCCTTTTCATCGGCAGGATGAACCCCGAGAAGGGGGCCCACGTGGCCGCCGAGGTCGCCAGCCGGATCGGGCGCCGCCTGGTGATGGCAGGGAAGATGGCAGAGCCGGCGGAGAAGGCGTACTTCGACTCCGAGGTGCGCCCGCACCTCACCGACGACGTGGAGTACATCGGCGAGGCCGACGAGGCCACCAAGCTCGACCTCTACGCCCGTGCAGCCGGAACGCTCATGCCCATCCAGTGGCCGGAGCCATTCGGCCTGGTGATGGTCGAGTCCCTCGCCTGCGGCACGCCCGTGGTGGCGCTCCGCAACGGCTCGGTGCCCGAGATCGTCGACGACGGCGTCACCGGCTTCGTCGCCGACGACGTCGACAGCTTCGTCGAGGCCGTGGCCAAGATCGACACCATCGACCCGGCAGCATGCCGCAAGGCGGCCGAGGCCCGCTTCAGCACCGAAGCCATGGTGGCGGGTTACGAGCAGGTCTACACCTCCGTCGCCGGCTGAACGACACGTGAACGCCGGAGGCGGCGGCGGCGACCGCGCCTCCGGCGCCGACGGGGCCGGTCACGACCCCACCGCCTACGGCGCATCGATCGCCGACGAGTACGATTCGCTCTACGAGGGCGTCCTCGACACCCCCGTGGCCGTGGACCGCCTCGTCGAGCTGGCAGCCGGAGGGCCCGTCCTGGAGCTGGGCATCGGCACCGGCCGCCTCGCCCTCCCTCTGGCCGCCCGCGGGCTGACGGTGCACGGGGTGGAGGCGTCGCCGGCGATGGTCGAGCGCCTGCGCACCAAGCCGGGAGGCACAGACATCGCCGTGACGCTCGGCGACTTCACCGACGTGAGCGTCCCTGGGCCGTTCTCGCTCGTCGTCCTCGCCTTCAACACGATCTTCGCCCTCCCGAGCGAAGACGCCCAGGTGGCGTGCTTCCACACCGCGGCGCGCCACCTCGCGCCAGGCGGGCGCTTTGTGCTCGAGGCCTGGGTCCTAGACGCCGGGAGGTTCGTCGACCGCTCGGCGGTGAGCGTGCGCCACCTCACCGCCGAGCGGCTCAGCCTCGACACCGCCCGCATCGACGCCGGGGGCGAGCGCATGGAGACAGTGCAGGTGGTCTTCGGTGAAGGGGCCGTCCGCCTTTTCCCCGCCAACCACACCTACGTTGGCCCGCGCCAGCTCGACCTCATGGCCCGCTCAGCGGGTTTGCGGCGCGAGCACCGGTGGGCGGGATGGGACCGCCGCCAGTTCGACGTGGCCAGCCGACGCCACGTCACGGTCTACCGGAAGCCAGACGAGGGCTAGCAGCCAGCCGGCCGCGCCGCCGTCAGGTGTGGCACGAGCACTGGCAGGAGAAGCCCTCCCCTGCCGCGCCCAGCTCCGCCGGCCACCACTGCGAGC